>JAJZSZ010000430.1 GCA_021849365.1 Bacteroidota bacterium
GATCTATCCATTATTGTGCAGCAAGCCTTCAACCGACATCGCCCTGTCGTCGCCCGTATACAGCCCGGTAAGTAAGCTGCTACGTGTAGGTTCGCATTTTGCCCCGTTGTAAAACTGGGTAAAACGTATTCCCTTCTTTGCCAGGTAATCAAGGTTGGGTGTTGAGATCTCGCTTCCGTAACAACCTATATCTGAAAAACCAATGTCGTCGCCAAAAATTACAACAATGTTGGGTTGCACCGGTTTCTTGTTTTGTCCGGTAGCATAAACACTTGCAAACAACGCGCTTAGGTAAAGTAGCTTTTTCATGATTAATAGAAATTCAGATAATAGTCCTCATTGTTTTGCTTTATCAAAAATCGAATGTTGAGTTTTACAGTGTATTCAGATCACTCTACATTCTGCTTTACCGCCCGTTGGCCCGCAGGACGAGCACCTTCTTCCCCAACAGGTCCCTGTTTTGTGAATGGATTTCCCGACCGTGGATTTTTATCAAAAGCATTACTCCACTCAAATGGAAATTCAGCCTGTTTTTCTTTCAGAATCTTATCAAATTTATCGTGAATTGCTTGTTCCTCTGAGGTCATACTAACCAATTTGTTTTGTTCGAGCGGATCTTTAATCGTGTTGTAGAATTCGCCGGTTTGGTACAACTTGTATGTACTATTGAAAACCCATCTGTTACTCGGGAAATTTCCCCATTCAGGTGTATAATGAATAAATACTTCAGACTGGATTGGTTCATTCTTCCCCATAAGAACCGGCATAAAACTTTTTCCGTCGGGTTGATAGGCACAATCATCAACTCCGGCGATATCGGCCAGTGTTGGTAAAAAATCCGGGAAACTTACCAGACCATCATGTATTTGAGGCTTTTTTATGGTCGACGGCCAAACAACCAGTAGCGGAACATGATTGCCCGTATTTATCGTGTATCCTTTGCCTCCTTTTACATCGCCATTAACAGTTCTACTGGTTATATTTACGTTGGTCCCGTTATCTCCGGTAAAAATTATAACAGTATTCTCGAGCACTCCTTCTTGTTTTAGCTTGTCAACAAGCTTACCCACCATTTTATCCATATAGGCCACCATGTCCGCAAAATAGGTGTTGTTCTCTTTGTAACGGTTATCGGTAGTATCCCAATCTTCTGAATCAGGAGTAGTAACAAATGGATCGTGAGTGAGGACCATCGGGTAATAGACAAAGAATGGTTTGTCCTTATTCTTTTCAATAAAATTATTGACAAAATCGGCCAGAACATCGGGGCCATATGCATTCTGCAAGCCCTCCATCATTTTTCCTCCGTTTGTTTCGAGGGCTGGATTTGCATAACGCTCTCCAGCTTGTCTTCCGCGAGTTAGCTGCCACATGCAATAATCGTCGAAACCAAAATGATTAACAGTAGTTGGATCCAGCGCGTTAGGATATTTCCAGCGGATGCCATTCAACTGCCATTTTCCGGCAATGGCCGTTGTATAGCCTGCATCCTTCATTAAATTTCCAAATGTCTTTTGCGAAGGTCTTAAATATTCGAAATATTCATAATTGCGGAAGTTGTGTTGCCCGGTCATGATAGCTAATCGTGATGGAGAACAAAGCGGGCTGGAATAGCATTGTGTAAAACGGATTCCCTGAGATGCCAACTGATCCAACACCGGTGTTTTATAACTCAGGCTACCGTTGCACCCCAATGTCTCGTATCCAAGGTCGTCGGCCAAAATTAAAATGACATTGGGCTTTTTTGAATTCGATTTAGTAACATTCTGACTATATGTAAATTGAGGTATTACAACTGCTACCCCAACGAGCGTAATAATTGACAGACTATTCTTCATTGTTAAATGTTTTTATAGTTTGTGAAACCGATTGTGTAACTGCCAGCGTCAAATAACAAGCGCTGGCAGTACCTATTTTAAAATCACCTTTTGTTAGTAGAATATTTGAGGCATTCTCAAATACGGAATTACGCCAGGCTGTCATCGTTATTTTTGACATGATCCTGTTTTAATACGTAAAGTTCAGGCTATTTAGCAAGAGTCTTGTTTATTTCTGATTCCACCGGTTTTACTGTTGCTACCTGGTGATCGTACAGAGCCTTTAACTCTTTAATGATTTCGGGGTATTTAGCACCCATATCATATTTTTCAGAAGGGTCATTTTCAATGTTGTACAACAAAGGAGGATCGTGAACGACCGGCTTCTCGGCGGTGTATGACGGCTGAGTCTCAAACTCAGCTTTCCATGCGCCTTTGCGAACGGCGCGCAACTTCCCATCGTTATGATAATAGTAAATTACATCTCTTACCTTTTTCGCTTTGCCATAAAAAAGATTACTAATGTCCATTCCGTCATATTCCCTGTCCTTCGGCATATCAATTCCGGCCATCGCAAGCATCGTAGGTAAAATGTCCATTGATGAGGCCAGTGCTTCATTTACCACATTTGCGGGTATCTTACCTGGCCATCGCGCAATCATTGGTACGCGCATTCCACCTTCATAGGTCGATCCTTTTCCTTCAAAGAGTAGTCCGGAAGATCCACCATACTGTTGCAGCAAAAGCCACGGACCGTTGTCGCTGGTGAAAACCACAAAAGTATTGTCATCAATATTGAGTGCTTTTAATTCATCAAGTATTTTCCCGACGCTCCAATCCAGTTCCTCTACTGCATCTCCATAAATTCCACGTTTGCTTTTTCCGAGGAAATCGTTTGAAGCGTACACCGGGGCATGTGGAAAATTATTCGGATAATATAAAAAGAACGGTTTTTCTTTGTTTTGCCTGATAAATTTAAGCGCTTCGTCGGTATATCTTTTAGTTAATTGGGTTTGATCAGGTTCATATTCAATGACGTCGTTGTTACGATATAACGGCAGTTTTGGATTCTTTGCCTTATATTTTGCAATGGTGGTATCGTTGGCAAATGTTCCGGCCAATCCCATGTCGTTCGAATAAGGTATTCCAAAGTAATAGTCGAATCCTTGTTTGGTCGGTAAAAATTCGGGCTGTGACCCCAAATGCCATTTGCCAATTATAGCAGTGTTGTAATCTTTCTTTTTAAGCAACTCAGCAATGGTCAATTCATTGAGAGGTAATCCACTGGCCGAATTTGTGCGAAAAACAGTAGGATAAATACCATTTCGAATGGGTAATCTACCGGTAAGCAAACTGGCGCGGCTGGGCGAACAAACGTTCGTCGACACATAAAATTGGGTAAACCTCATGCCCTCGGATGCCATTTTATCCAGATTGGGAGTTCTTATGGTCGGATGGCCAAAACAACTCAAGTCGCCATAACCCAGGTCATCCGCAAAAATGATGACGAAATTAGGGGTTGCAGCTTTTTTTACAGCTTCTGCTGCATATCCGTTTTGAATACCTGCTACACTGCTGATAGATAATGCCCCACCAAGCAGAACAATATCTTTAATCTTGAAATTCTTCATTGGTTTATGTTGATAGTGTAAACAGAAGCATACCCTTGTTTAGGTATACTTCTGTTTATCATTTAGTTTAGTATCCAGGATTGTTTTCGTTAATCTGGCTGCTGGCATCTATTTCACTCTGTGGAATCGGAAAGAGAACGTGGAAATTCTGAGCGTTTTTAACACCCCGGGCAACAGCTCCAGAAATAAAAGTCCCATTTCTTATCAGGTCATCTCTTTCTTTGCCTTCAAAAAACAATTCATGAATTCGTTCATTCAGAATTGCACTTCGAAGCGTTGTTTGGTTAAAAGATGACAGATTTAAAGTAGTTATTCCAGCTCTGGTCCTGATCTGATTGATTAAATCAATACTTTCCTGAGTAGGGCCGGT
>JAJZSZ010000036.1 GCA_021849365.1 Bacteroidota bacterium
CGATGGTGCACGTCTGGCCAATGCAGCTGTGGCGCTTAATCTTCCATTCAGGGCTTTTACCGTTGATGCCGGTGTTGATGTGCTTTCGTTTGGCGGCACCAAAAACGGGATGATGCTGGGCGAGGCAGTCCTGTTTTTCAATCCAGAACTGACTAAACTAACCAAATATATTCGGAAACAAAGCATGCAATTGTATTCGAAAATGCGTTTCGTGAGCGCCCAATTCCTAGCTTATTTCGAAAACGATCTCTGGAAACGAAACGCAACACACTCGAACCGAATGGCTCAGCTTCTGGAGCAGGAAGTGAAAAAAATACCCGCAATAAAACTCACCCAGGAGGTGAAAGCCAACGGAGTTTTTGCCATTGTTCCTGCCCAGATAATTCCCCGGCTTCAGGAGAAATACTTCTTTTACATGTGGGACGAGCACCGTTCAGAAGTTCGCTGGATGACTTCTTTCGACACTCAGGAAGAAGATATTTATCAGTTTGCCGAATTAATTAAATCGCTGGTGTAAATGCCTTTATTCGATTATTATCCGCGCAGAAATGATCCGGCCGATAAGGAAACTGAAAAGAAGATTTTCAAATATAGTCTTCTGTTTTCAGTGCTAATTGTCGGCCTTTTCTGGTTGGTAAAGCTAATCGAAGATTATCTGGGCGCTGATTTAACCGAATACGGAATATTACCACTGCAAACCGACGGATTGCGAGGCATCATCTTTTCGCCGTTTATCCATAGCAGTTACGACCATTTGTTGTCGAACTCTATTCCTTTCCTGGTACTTTCGTTTGCCCTGTTCTATTTCTACCGGAAACTGGCCTATCGGATTTTGTTCTTCATTTACATTCTTTCGGGGCTATGTGTATGGCTTGGAGGGCGCGATTCGTACCATATTGGCGCCAGCGGCATTGTTTACGGGCTTGCATTTTTTCTGTTTTTCAGCGGAGTATTCCGTAAAGACGCCAACTTGCTTACCATCGGGATCATTGTAGTTTTTCTGTATGGAAGTATGTTCTGGGGAATTTTCCCGATTAAACCGGGGATTTCGTGGGAAAGTCATTTGTGGGGCTCAGCCAGCGGAATATTGTTAGCCTATTATTACCGGAACCAGGGACCGGTTCGTCCGGTATCGAGCTGGGAACATGAAACAGATGAGGATGACGAGGAAGAAGCTTCAGATGGAATTAACGAAGAAATAACTCCGAAAGATACAAACCCAAAAGAAACTTAAGAACACCACAAAAAAGACTAAAAATTGAGGGAATCACGAAAAAACAGTGAGAAAAAATATAAACAATTCGACGACATTAAGTGTCTATATGGCAAATACCAGCGATTAAATCAATTTCTCCACCAAGTGTTATGAGAAAAAATTCTAACTTTGCCACCCCATAATTAACCAGGTTCTTAAAACGATGATTAGCAGAAGAATAATTCGAATCAAAGTATTACAAATACTGTACGCGTTCTTTACAACTCCTGACACCTCAATCAATAATACTGAAAAAGAACTTTTTTTCAGTCTGCAGAAAACATACGATCTGTACCACTATTTGCTGGGTTTGGTTATCGAGATTGAAAAATTTGCAGAAGAGCGTATTGAAATGGGTAAAAAGAAACACCGCCCAACTTCTGCCGACCTTTATCCCAACACGCGTTTCGTTAACAACCAGCTAATTGCACAGTTAAAAAACAATATTTCGCTTACCAAATACCTCGAATCGTCGAAACTCACCTGGGCCGGCGAAGAAGATTTGATCCGTAAATTATACCTTTCGCTCGTCGAGCTTGATTTTTACAAAGAATACATGGAGGCTGCCCAAAACAGCTACGCCGACGACCGCAAGCTGGTTGAAGATATTTTTAAATACCTGATTCTTGATAGTGAAGACATTGAATCGCTGCTCGAAGAACAGAGTATTTACTGGAACGACGACCTCGATTTTGTGGTAAGCATGATTTTGAAAACATTCAAGAAATTCAAGGAATTCAGCGACGAACGCCAGGCCTTGCTTCCAATGTTTAAAGATGATGAAGACCGCCAGTTTGCCAAAGACCTTTACCGCAAAGTGGTGCTCAATCACACCGAAAATGAAGTGCTCATCAAACAACATACTGTCAACTGGGATATTGAACGTATTGCCTTCATTGATAGCCTCATTCTGGAACTAGCACTTAGCGAATTCCTGTATTTCCCATCAATCCCAACCAAAGTGACCATGAATGAATACATCGAACTTTCGAAGTATTACAGCACTGAAAAAAGCCGCAATTTCATTAACGGGATTCTCGACAAAGCCCTGAAAGATCTGAAGAAAGCGGATAAAATACGTAAAGCTGGCCGTGGTTTAATTGGTGAAGAGGAAGAATGATTACAAAAACAAAGAGCATGGAGCAAAGAGCATGGAGCTTAAGGCTTGGAGCTTGGAGCTTTCTGTTGATTCTGGCGATACTTAGCTCATGCGGTTCCCGAAGCTCAAATTCAGGAACTACTGAAAAATCAGTTGAATCTGGCGTTGCCAAATTTGTCTTTTCCGAAGAAATCCATAATTTTGGTTCGCTCAAGGCCGGAGAATTGGTTTCGTTCACTTTTATTTTCAGAAATGAAGGGACCAAAACACTGGAAATTACCGGAGTTGACTCGGGTTGCGGATGTACTGAGGTTAATATTCCAAACAAAAGCATAGCTCCCGGACAGGAAGGTCAAATTGAAGTGATTTACAATTCGGCGGGCGAAGTTGGACGGCAGTTAAAAACGATTACCCTGTTTTCGAATGCTGAACCACCTCAAAAGCAGCTCTTTATAAAAGCAAACGTTACCAACGAAATAATTGAATTAAACAGTTAAAATTAAAACATACACATGATGAATTATTTATTAATGGCTCAACCGGCAGCACAAGGTGGTGCTCAGCCCAATCCATTCATGTCATTTTTACCTTTTATCCTGATCATCGTCGTATTCTATTTTTTCATGATCAGGCCACAGATGAAAAGACAAAAAGAAGTTGCTGCTTTCCGCAACAACCTGCAAAAAGGAGATAAAGTGGTTACCACTGGTGGTATTTATGGAAAAATAGTTGAACTGAAAGACAATTACGTATTGTTGCAGATTGACGACAATGTGAAAATTCGCGTGGATAAAAATGCTATCGTGAAAGATTCGTCTGATGTTCAGGCTGAAAAATAGTTGAAACACAACACCTGAAATAGAGATGGGCCGGCAATTTGTCGGCCCATTTTTTTATATTTGAGGCCGTGAAGACAAATTGGGTATATCGGTTTGTAAAATACCTGAAAAAGATCTATTTCAGGAACGATAAGCGCGTAGCTGCCTATCTGGTTTGTGTTGCTATCGCCACGGGTTTTTGGTTTCTGAATGCCCTCAGTAAAATTTATACTGCCGAACTGATTGTACCTGTTCAGTACTACAACTTTCCAAATAACAAAACATTCTCAGGAAATCTGCCCGAGAAGTTTGAAATGACTGTCAGAGCGCACGGTTTTACCATTTTAAGGCATAAACTCAGCCTCATGTTTGGTCCGCTCGAATTCAATGTAAACGAAATGACCAACGACCGGATGACTGAAAACAAACGAACCCGCTTCTCATTTCCAACCCGGCAATTCCTGACGGAATTATCATACCAAATGTCGAACGATATGGAAATCCTCAGCATGTCGCCCGACACCTTATTCTTCGGATTTGGCGAACTAAGCCAGAAACGTGTGAAAGTAAAACCTGTAGTAAAAGTAAACCTAAAGAAACAATACCAGATTTCGGGAGAGGTAAAAACCATTCCGGGCGAAATAATGGTAAACGGGCCGCAAGCGATGCTCGATACCCTGCAGTTTGTATATACCCGGATGCAGGAATTTAATGGCATCGATAAAACAATTGAAGGAAAGGCTGAAATTGAACCCATAAATGAATTCTTTTTCGATCGCCATTCGGTCAATCTGGAAGTTCCGGTTGAAGAATATACCGAAGCACAACAATCGGTTCCAGTAACTTTATCCGATGCTCCTTCCGGAGTCAAGGTTAAACTTTTCCCGGCTCGCGTGCGGGTTTCCTTTCTGGTCGGATTAAGCCAATTCTCTGAAATACATCCTGAAGATTTCAAGCTGGAAGTTTCGTATGCCGATATTGAAAAAGGAGCACAGCGCCTCACTGTAAAACTGGCTTCGACGCCCCCGTTTCTTTATGATGTAAAAATTACTCCTGAAGAAATTGAATATCTTTTAGAAAACTGACGCTATGCTAAAAGTAGGAATCACAGGAGGAATTGGCAGCGGAAAGAGCACAGTGTGCAGGGTCTTCTCCGTTTTGGGGATTCCTGTATTCGAATCAGATAAAATAGCCAGGGAATTGATGAATACCGATACGGAAATAAAACAGCAACTCGTTGACTTGTTCGGAACTGCTGTTTACCTGCCCGATCACACCATCAACCGAAAATACCTGGCCGGAATCGTATTTAATAACCCATCTTTACTGGCACAGTTAAATACGATCGTTCACCCGGTGGTGAGAAAAACATTTTTCGATTGGTGCGAGAAACAGCAAACACCTTATATCATTCACGAAGCTGCCATTTTATTCGAAAGCGGCTTCTACAAAATGATGGACAAAACCATTACTGTTATAACCAGCGAACACGAAAGAATACAGCGGGTAATGAAACGGGACGGGATAACTCTCGAAATGGTAAATGAAAGAATAAAAAATCAATGGAACGACCAGCAGAGAATGGAACTCGCCGATTTTGTAATTGGCAACAACGACGATGAACTGGTTATTCCGCAAATCATAGAAATTGATAAAAAACTAAGAGCAGATGGCTAAATTAGGAAAATGGATTACCGGAGGCCTTGGATGGGCCATATTCGGACCAATTGGTGGCATTGTTGGGTTCGTAGTCGGATCGATGTTCGATAATACCCAGGTTATATACGGACGTCAGGATTATGAACCGGGACAGCCGACCACGCAAGGCGGATACATCATGAGCTTACTGGTGCTGGTGGCAGCAGTAATGAAAGCCGACGGTAAAGTACTGAAATCGGAGCTCGATTACACCAAACAATTTTTTGTACGGTCGTTTGGACCAGCTGCCGCAGCTGAAGCAATCAAGATTTTACGCGACCTGTTGAATCAAAGCATCCCGGTTACCGATGTTTGCCACCAGATTAAGCAAAACATGGATCATCCGTCGCGCTTGCAGTTGCTGCATTTTCTGTTCGGGATTGCTGCTGCCGATGGCATTGTTCACGAAGCCGAGCACAAGCTAATCAAACACATGGCCGAACACATGGGAATCAACCATAAAGATTATGAATCAATCGAGTCGATGTTTGTGGCCAATACCGATGCAGCTTACAAAATACTGGAAGCCGATCCTTCGGCCACCGATGATGAACTGAAAAAAGCTTACCGCAAAATGGCGTTGAAATATCACCCCGACAAGGTTCATTACCTGGGCGATGATGTGCAGAAAGCGGCACACGAAAAGTTCCAGAAAGTAAACGAAGCCTGGGAAACCATCAAAAAACAACGTGGAATTGTGTAATTCTCGATCAGGAAATAAAAACAAAAAGCTTACAGATCAACACTGTAAGCTTTTTTATTTGGTAAAACGGCAATTCATACCGATGTCTATTTCCTGCCATTCGCCAAATCGGATGCAGCGGTTTCCATCAAAAGGTAAAAAGCTTGCCCTTCAGGAGCAAAATACGGACGATCGAAATTTGGGACGCCGCAAACATCGTGCACATAACCGAGCTTATCCACTTTATCGTTGGCAGCTTTACGCATGATTTCAGCCGGCTTGAGGTATGACGAATCAAGATATCCGGCAGCAACTCCCCGGAAAATGGAATAGCAGAGCATTTGTCCCAGGTTCGTTTCAACGAAGGTATCGGGCTTATTTACCACATCGTGGAATAGCCCGTCGGGTCGCATGTATTTCAAGCATCCGTCAATCACATCGCGGGTGTAGCCAATTAACTTTTTCTTTTCAGCCGCCATCTGCTCGGGCAGCATTTTTATCACGCGGGTCATTCCGGCAGCCGACCAGCCATTGCCCACTCCCCAGTAATCAGCACGGTTTAGTCGTTTCTTTTCGTCGTCCCACATATGCGAGTAAAGCTTATCCTGCTGGTTATACAAATATTTCCGATAACCCTCCAATTGTTTTACGGCTTCCTGAAATTCGCCGGCAGCAGCCAGAAACGGCGGCAACATATAACTCGCATCCGACCAAATTCCTTTAGCCGGTTCCTGCGTGTGGTAAATAATTCCATCGCTTGTTCGGTGAGTGGTTATTTTAATCACATTCAGCATTTCGTTGGCACCATGCTGAAAAATTGGATCACCGGTCAATTTTCCGGCAGCCAAAACAACTTCGCCCACGCTGGAGCAATCGGTAATCGGTCCATTTCCTTTCATAATCGAAAACCGTCCCTTTTCCTGACGGAGAATGGCTCCGCGGGCCAGTGAAATAGCCAGATCGAGCTCTCCCATTTCAAGAAATGCCTGAGCTACCGTTCCCTGTTCCCAGTCGTAACGCTGCATGCCCAGCGTTGCCATTTTAACGCGCTCGATCCGGTCTTTCACTCCGGAAATATCCTTGACAAATAACTTTCCTGATTCCCTTTTCTCCGGCAGTTGCGGCAACCCGGCCGAAATTGATGCCAATCCGGTGACACCCAACGACAAGCACCCCACCGTTTTGAAGAAGTTTCGACGTGAATTTGATTCTGGCATGTTCATTTTGTTTTGGTTTAAATTGGTTCAGTAGTCAAATTTAGTCATTTATTACCCCGGCAAAGTCATTCATTCAGTTTTTCAAAAAATTGATTGGGCGAATAAAAAATAAATTGTTCCTTTGTTCGTATATTTACGAACAGTAAAAGATGAAGCCAAAGGATATCATTTCAGAAGAACAAAAAAGACTGGCGCGCTATGCCAAAGCCATGGGTCATCCCATCCGGATTTACATTCTGGATTTGCTCTCACGGCAATCGTGTTGTTACAGTGGTGACCTTACTGAAGATTTACCCATCGTTAAATCGACGCTTTCTCAACACCTGAAAGAGCTTAAAGATGCCGGATTGATTCAGGGCGAAATTGAGGCCCCTCGAATAAAATATTGTATTAATACTGAAAACTGGGAAGAGGCCCAAAAGGCATTTGGACAACTTTTCAGTCAGAAAAAAGGAACAAGCTGCAAATAAAAACACAATTATAAACACTATGGAAATTAAGGTACTGGGCACCGGATGTGCCAAATGTAAAACACTCGAAAAATCAACCATCGAAGCGGTCAGCCAATCGGGTATCGACGCTACTGTTACCAAAGTGGAAGATTTTATCGAGATTATGAAACTTGGGGTGATGACAACACCAGCCTTGGTTGTCGATGGAAACGTTTTGGTGAAAGGTCGTGTGCCATCGGTTGCCGAAATCAGCCAGATGCTGATCAATTACATTCAAAACAAGAACAGTTAAAACCTATATTATGAAAAAATTAATCATCCTTTTCGTTCTGTGTATCACAGGCATTATTGCAGCACAAGCCCAATCCGGAACAAAAACTTCAGGTATCGAAGTGTATTATTTTCATGCCACCAACCGCTGTGTGACCTGCGAAGCTGTGGAAGCAATAACGCGCGAAGCGCTGAAGCAATATTATAATGATCAGATAATTTTGAAGACCGTTAATCGCGACCAGGAAAAAGATAATCCGGTAATGATCAAACACAAGGTTTCCGGTCAAACACTCTTGGTTTTGAAAGGTGACAAAGTTGTGGATCTGACAACCTTTGCTTTTATGAATGCACGGACAAAACCCGAAAAGCTAAAAGAGAAAATTAAGGAAACGATTGATCGTATGTAATAATTTGAAGATGCAAACCTCGATAAAGTTTCTCGACGGCTAGTCTTTCAAATTTACAAAAACAACAAATGGAATTTCTGCAAACCTTATTTGAGAACTCTCAGGTTCCGCTGTTGTCGGCCTTTTTATTAGGCTTAATGACAGCCATTAGTCCGTGTCCGCTGGCCACCAACATTACTGCCATTGGTTACATCAGCAAAGATCTGGAGAACCGGAGGAAAGTATTTTATAACGGATTGATTTACACGCTTGGAAGAGCGATAAGTTACACGACCATTGGGATTTTACTTTATCTGGGTGCCAGTCAATTCAGCCTTTCCGGATTTTTTCAAAGCTGGGGCGAAAAGTTGTTGGGCCCGTTGCTCATTATTATCGGACTATTTATGCTTGGAATTTTGCACATAAATATCCCGGGAATTGGTGGGCTCGCTGATCGGTTGGAACGACGCAACAACAGCGGATTTTGGAGTATTTTGCTGCTCGGGATGGTTTTTGCGCTGGCCTTTTGTCCGTACAGTGGTGTATTATATTTCGGTGTATTAATACCAATGACCATTAGCAGCGCATCGGGTTTATATCTGCCCATAATTTTTGCGTTAGCAACAGGCATTCCGGTTGTCATTTTCGCGTGGTTTATAGCATTCTCGCTAGGTTCACTGGGCAATTTTTATAACCGGCTTAAATCGGTTGAACTTTGGGTACGTCGCGTTGTGGCTGTGCTTTTCATTGGGGTAGGCATTTATTACCTGAGTATCTTTTTCATCTAAAAAAATTTGAATTCTATGTTCGTTGTTTTACGAACAACTAAAAAAAATAAATTATTCACACATGAAAAACCAAATCGTAGAATTAAATAACCGATCAAAAGGATTTCTTATTCCGCTTATCGGATTACCCATCTGGCTGACGATTTACCTCAATCTGCAAACAATAGCTAATTGGTTTATCGATGACCTGATTGGTATGACGGGCGGCACACACCTCACCGAAACACTACGATTTTTTATTTTTGAGGTGCCCAAAGTTTTGTTGTTACTTGTGCTGATAATTTTTGGTGTGGGCATCTTACGTAGCTACTTTTCGACAGAGAAAACACGGAAGATGCTCGAAGGCAAATCACTGTTCACCGGAAATGTGATGGCTGCTTTGCTCGGAATTGTTACACCATTTTGTTCATGTTCGGCAATACCGCTTTTCCTTGGCTTTGTCGAAGCCGGCATTCCGCTGGGCGTAACCTTTTCATTCCTGATTGCGGCACCCATGATCAACGAAGTTGCGGTGGTGATGCTGTTGGGATTGTTTGGTTGGCGGGTCATGTTAATTTACATCATCACCGGTCTGATTGTCGCCATTCTTTCCGGATGGATTATTGGCAAACTTAAGCTCGAAAAATATGTGGCCGAATGGGTTTACCAGGTAAAAACCGGCGATTCCCTTCAAACCGAAGGAAAATTACAGTTTCAGGAGCGTATTGGTTATGCCATAAATACAGTAAAAGAAATTGTAGGAAAAATTTGGATTTATATAGTGATTGGGATTGCCGTGGGTGCCGGAGCGCATGGGTATGTTCCTGAAGACTTTTTAAGCTCATTGCTGGGAAAAGAAAGCTGGTACGGGGTTCCGGTGGCCATCCTGATTGGCGTTCCGATGTATTCGAATGCGGCCGGAATCATTCCGGTTGTCAGTGTATTGATTGAAAAAGGCGTTTCGCTGGGCACCGCACTGGCGTTTATGATGTCGGTAATTGCCCTTTCGCTTCCCGAAATAATTATCCTGAAAAAAGTGTTGAAAACCCAACTTATCGCAGCTTTCGTAGGAATTGTTTCGCTGGGAATAATTTGTGTCGGATATCTTTTTAATTACCTGTTGTAATTCATATATTTATTAGACAAAAAACAGAACATCATGAAAACGAAGTCACTGGGTTTTATTGGCGGTGGAAGGATTACCAGGATTTTCCTTCAGGCCTTTGCACACAAAAAAGCAATTTTCGAATCGATTACAGTTTTTGATTTAAATACTGAAACGCTTCGGGACTTGAAGCTCAAATTTCCATATATCCAAACAGCAGGTTCGGCCGAAGAGGCAGCTCAAAAAGATATAGTCTTTCTGGCCCTTCACCCTCCGGTAATAATGGAAACACTTGAGAAAATAAAATCAACGGTAAACGATCAGACTATTTTTATTTCGCTTGCTCCAAAAATTACAATAGCCAAAATAGCCTCAGTATTGCCCATCGTTCAGATTGTTAGATTGATTCCGAATGCTACTTCCATCATAAACCATGGGTATAATCCGGTTAGTTTTGCACCCGGAATGTCTGAGGTTCAGAAATGGTATATCCTCGAAATGCTTAATCTGCTTGGCCATACCTTCGAAGCAGCCGAAGAAAAACTTGAAGTCTATGCCCTTCTGTCGGCCATGTTGCCAACCTATTTCTGGTTCCAGTGGCACGAACTAGAAAACATCGGGTCAGAATTGGGACTAAGCAAAGCCGAATGCCGCGAAAGCATCTATGAAACCATGAATGCCGCACTAAATACCATGTATCGTTCGGCCATGAAACCTGAGGAAGTGATGGACCTGATTCCGGTTAAGCCAATTGGTGAAAATGAAGAGCAGATCAAGAAAATTTACCAGGAAAAACTGAATGGCTTATTTCAGAAGATCAAGCCGTAATAAAAGATATACGGATTCCATCTTGCCTAAAATGATGGAATCCGTATTAAAATTACTTTATCTGGTAGGCCATCAGCGCATTACCGTGCCTTACATATAAAATTCCGTTGGCAATTACCGGATGCGAAAAATGCTCCTTCTCTCCTTTTATAATTTTAAATTTACCTGTCACTTCAAGCTTCGATCCAACGCCACTGATCAAGTTCACGTATCCATTGTCGGTGTAACAAATCAGCATGTTGTCAACGGCAATAAGGTTTCCTTTCATGCCGCTGAGTATTTCTGTTATCTGGCCGGTTTGAGTATCCAAAACTTTCAGCTTTTTATCTTCCGACGTGGAATAAATCCGGTCGCCAATCTTCACAAAACCGCCCAGGGCATTGCGTACGCTCCCATTTCTCCAAACTTCTTTAATGCTTTTGCCATCGTCTGACAACTGCAGTTTAAATGCGCCATTCCCGTTCTCGTCGCCCGATATGTTGTAAACCGAACCATCGGCATAAAGCGGGGTATTGCAATGCTCTCCTTCCAGCTTCACCGAATCTTCCTTGTGCGACCACAGTAATTCGCCAGTATTGGCATCAATGCCCAAAAGATAGCCGTGCGAAACAGTAACGAAAATATTCAACTCCGGATATTTTGTCAATTTATCCTCCAGAGTACCGATTTCAATATTTCTCACTTTTCGTAAAACTGACCGCTCAGGTAATTTAATCATCATTGGCGAGCAAAACGAAACCGGATCACCCAGTGCTTTAGAAGTCCAGACAGGCTTTCCTGTTAAACGATCGAGGGCAACAATGTTAGATTCCTTTCCTCCAGGATAGCAATAGACTTTCGTTTCGTCAACTAATAACGATTCGGAGTAGCCAAACATATTCATTATTCCGCCTAAATCGCTCACCATGTTTACAGCCCAGCGTTCTCTCCCGGAAGCTGCCTCGAGACAGGCAATACGTCCCATTCCTGAACAAACGTAAACCAGGTCATTGTAAACTGTTGGAGCCGATCGTGCCCCTGGGAAATTGGCCGAATAACCTTCACCAAAAAATTCAGGACCATTGGCATATTTCCAAAGTAATTTGCCATTTAAATCGAATGCAAACACATGCGCAACCTGTTGAATTTCTCCATTGATAAACAGTTTGTCGCCGGCAATCACCGGAGAGCCAAAACCGGCACCGATTCCCTCGGTCGCCCAGAGTTGTTGAGGTCCATTTTCAGGCCACGATTTCAGCAGATTAGTTTCAGGATATATGCCGTCACGGTTTGATCCGCGCCACTGGTAAACATTTTGGCTTAAACCGCCAGATACTGTTAGCAACAGCAAAAATACAGGCAAGAAAAACAGGTAAGATTTCATTGGTTAATTAATTATATATCATCCAAATATAGTTATTGCATTTAAATTATAATCATTGTTAACTAACATTAAGAAAACATACAATAGTGTCAATAGAATAAAGATTTATATTTACACCGACATATTTTTTGAGGAATTGACTGACTTTTTATTTTTATTGATATGTTTGAAATGAAATTTCGGGATAAACGAAACTTTACTCTAACTTGTCGCCAGCCAAACCCTAATTCATCAGGAATTATAATTTTTCAATAATAATTTTTAAAATCACCAAGATGAGAAAACTTATCGTATTTATGTCGATGATGTTATTTGCTGTGTTAGGAATGAAAGCTCAGGACAAACCGGCTACTCCTCAGGATTCTATTGTTTTTGAAAGCACTACACACGACTATGGAACAGTTGTACAGGCTAGTGACGGCTCATGCCAGTTTGTTTTCAAAAACAAAGGGAAAGCACCTATTGTTCTTAATGAAGTAAAAGCATCATGCGGATGTACTGTCCCTGAATGGACAAGAACTCCTGTTGCCCCGGGCGAAAAGGGAACAATTAAAGTTACTTACAACACCAATAATGTTGGTGCATTCACGAAATCAATTACTGTGAATTCAAATGCAGTTAATAACCCTGTGATATTAATTATCAAAGGGAATGTTACTCCAAAACAATAATTTTCTATTTGAATCCAGATTCGTTTAACTATCTTGAGTCTGGATTCAAATACATTTTCAATTTCTCCTTCCTCCTTCCGAAATTTTTCGCTTTCAATTCTATTTATGTTGCTTTTCTTTGCAGCATAAATCTTTCAATACTCCCATAATACATGTAAAAAGGAATTGATAAACTTTAATCAAAGTTTAATGACGCATATATACGTTATAAATACAAATGACGTATATTTACGTCATAAATTAAAAAACAATGGTAGTTTCCAAAACAGAACTTTTTGACACCAGCCTTCAGACCAAGGCCAATCTGTTCAAAGCGTTGTCGCATCCGGCTCGCCTGCAAATTCTGATATTTCTGGCGCAAACGAAGACTTGTATTTCAGGCGATATCTCCGACGAATTACCCTTAAGCAGAACCACTGTAAACCAGCACCTTAAAGAATTAAAAGATGCCGGGTTGATTGATGGACATGTTGAAGGAGTGACAATGAAATACTGTATGAATGCAAAAAAAGTAAAAGAAATGAAAAACCTATTAGCCACATTTCTTGATGAAATCCAACTTCCGGAAGATTTTATCTGCCAGTAATAAGATCTCCACATTTTAAAATCTTCAAATTCAAAAAATATGAAAGTATTAATCCTTTGCACCGGAAACAGCTGCCGCAGCCAGATGGCGCATGGCTTTTTGCAGTCGTTCGATCCAAACCTTACTGTTTGTTCTGCCGGAACTCAAGCTTCAGGAAAACTAAGTTCGAAAGCTGTTGCTGTAATGAAAGAAGCCGGAATTGACATCAGTCACCACACTTCCGATTCGGTTGAGAAATACCTGAACGACGAATGGGACTATGTAATTACTGTTTGCGGCGGGGCCAACGAGAGCTGTCCGGCATTCGTCGGAAAAGTGAAACATCGTCTGCACATTGGATTTGACGATCCAAGCCACGCCGTTGGAACCGATGAGTTCATTTGGAGCGAATTTATCAGGGTAAGAGATGAGATAAAAGATGGCTTTTGGAAATTTTTTCAGGAAGAAATAAAACCGAAACTATGAAGCCTAAAGATTTAAAACTGGTTGTTCAAGAAAAATACGGAGAAATAGCCAAACAAAGTGTACTGGTGAATCCTGAATCATCGTGTTGCGGCGCAACTTTGGCTTGCTGCGGCCAAGTTGATTATTCCATGTTTAGTGAAGATTATTCGGGACGTGAAGGATACAATCAGGAAGCCGATTTAGGACTAGGGTGTGGCTTACCTACCGAGTTTGCTGATATCAGGAAAGGTGATTCTGTTCTCGACCTGGGAAGCGGCGCCGGAAACGATTGTTTTGTTGCCCGCGCACTGGTTGGCGAAAACGGTAAAGTAACCGGATTGGACTTTACCGATGCCATGCTCGAAAAAGCACGCCTGAACAACGAAAAAATGGGCTACCCCAATGTCGAATTTGTGAAAGGTGACATTGAAAACATGCCATTGCCCGACTCTACTTTCGACGTGGTGATCAGCAATTGTGTTTTAAACCTCGTTCCAGACAAGCTAAAAGCTTTTTCTCAGATTTTCAGGGTTCTTAAGCAAGGCGGACATTTCTGTATTTCGGATGTGGTACTTACCGGGATTCTTCCATCCATGCTGCAGGAAGCTGCCGAAATGTATGCCGGTTGCGTTGCCGGCGCTATTCAGAAAACCGATTATATTCAAATTATCGGGCAGTCTGGCTTTTCCGATATTCAGATTCGGAAGGAAAAGCAAATTGTCATTCCGGATGCCATTCTGTCAAACTTTCTTTCGCCTGCCGAACTCAACAATTTTAAAACTTCAGGAACCGGTATTTTCAGTATTACAGTAACAGGAATCAAACATTCATAACAACATGAGCACAACCAAACAACTTTCGTTTTTCGACCGTTACCTTACTCTTTGGATATTTCTGGTCATGTTTGCCGGCGTAATTACCGGCTTTGGAATTCCTGAAATTTCGGGTTTCTGGAACTCGTTAAGCTCCGGGACTACCAATATACCCATTGCCATTGGACTTGTTTTAATGATGTATCCCCCGCTGGCCAAGGTGAAATATGAAAAACTACCGCTTGTTTTCCGAAACCTGAAACTGCTCGGTTTATCGCTTACCCAAAACTGGGTCATTGGGCCGCTGGTCATGTTCTTTCTGTCGATTACATTTCTGTACAACTATCCTGATTTGATGGTTGGCGTTATTCTTGTCGGGTTGGCGCGGTGCATTGCCATGGTGCTGGTTTGGAACGACCTGGCCAAAGGCGACACCGAGCTGGCTGCCGGACTTGTGGCTTTTAATGCGCTATTTCAGGTATTTCTGTATTCGGTTTACGCCTATGTTTTCATTACGCTTTTGCCGCCATTATTCGGTTTAAAAGGTGCCATTGTCGAGGTTTCTATTTCGGAAATTGCCATTACTGTGTTAATTTACCTTGGAATTCCATTTGCCGCCGGATTGATTTCTAATCTTATTCTGCGCAACTGGAAAGGCAGCGACTGGTTTTATTCCAGATTTATTCCGAAAGTTTCATTGCTCACACCAATCGCACTATTGTTCACCATTTTCGTAATGTTCTCGCTAAAAGGAGAAAAAATCATTGAACTGCCCGCAGATGTTATACGGGTAGCCATACCTTATACCATTTACTTCGGATTTATGTTTTTTACCACATTCTTTGCAGCCAAATGGATGGGCGAAGGCTATGAAAAATCAACAACTCTGGCGTTTACCGCAGGGAGCAATGATTTTGAGCTGGCCATTGCTGTAGCTATCGCTGTTTTCGGGATCAACTCGCAAGCAGCATTTGCAACGGTAATCGGACCGCTGGTTGAAGTTCCGGTGATGGTTGCACTGGTAAATGTGGCATTTTGGTTTAAGAAGAAATATTATACCACTCTTTAATTAGAATAAGTTATTTTGTCTTTTGGGGGTCGGGTATAAAAATGGTAATGAAATATCAAACCGTTCGATTGGTCTGCGTTTGATGATCTTTTAATTGTTGAATGGTGGCCCTTTCTGATCTTTCCTAACTATTTCTACCCATTTACCTATTTCTCACATCCCATTCCGAAAAACTTAAATTTTGGCAATTTTCATTCTATTTAGCAGTTGATAATAATTACTTTTACCCTTCATAATGGATACACTTCGAACAGTTACAGTCACCCGGTACATGCAACCACTGAGGGAAGGTGGTTCATTACCCGCATTGGCCGAAGCCGATGATGACTTCAAGTATGTGATCAAGTTCAAAGGCGGAGGACATGGGGTAAAAACACTGATTGCTGAATTAATTGGTGGCGAAATTGCCAGAGCGCTAGGTTTAAAAGTACCTGAGCTTGTTTTTGCCGAGTTGGATGAATGCTTTGGACGTTCGGAGGGAGATGAGGAAATTCAGGATCTTTTAAAAGCAAGCCAAGGCTTAAACCTGGGATTGCATTTCTTATCAGGCGCTTTCACTTACGATCCGGTAGTGACTATAATTGACCCGCTTCTGGCCTCCAAAATAGTATGGTTAGATAGTTTGATTACGAATGTGGACAGATCGTTCCGAAATACCAATATGCTCATCTGGCACAAGGAATTGTGGTTGATTGATCATGGCTCCAGCCTGTATTTTCAATATTCATGGGAAGGTTGGGAGAAGAAAGCAGTAAGTCCATTTCTGTATATAAAAGATCATGTTTTGCTTCCACAGGCGACAAAAATGGAAGAGGCTGACCGAATTTGCAGGGAGTTGATTACTGAAAACAAAATCAGGGAAATCGTTCAGTTGATTCCGGATGAATGGCTTCAATGGGAATTACAGGACGAAACACCGGAGCAATTAAGAAACGTTTATTGCACTTTCTTAATTAACCGTCTAAATTATTCAAACCAGTTTATTCAAACCATTCAGGATGCAGCCGAAACATCAATATGAATATGCCATAGTACGGGTTGTTCCGGTAGTTGAACGTGAAGAATTCGTCAATGCCGGAGTGATCTTGCTCTGTAAAAAGGAAAAATTCATTCGGATGAAGTACCACCTTTCTCAGGATAAAATACTTATGCTGAAACCTGACGCAGATTTGGAGGAGATCCGCAAAAATCTGGAGGCTTTTCGAATCATAGCTGACGGAGAAAAAGGAGGCGGACCCATTGCATTGCTGGATCAAGTTGAACGCTTTCGATGGCTCAGCGCGGTTCGCAGCGCATCGATACAAACCTCGCGCCCTCACACCGGCTTAAGCGATAACCTGCAAAAAACATTTGACACCCTGTTTGATGAAATGGTTGGATAACTTTTGCTTAACTTGAAAGTTGTCTCTAAGTATCCTGATGAGGAAATCTCAAATTCATTTCCAAATCCTCAAATTCAAAAATCTTCAATTATCAATACCCCAATGCATCCATCAGTTTCTCATTCAGTTTTCGGTTTTTGCCCTGAAACGGGTGGCAATGAATGTGAATGGCCGGATTAAAATTGAGTTCAATAATAGCATAATTGTCGTCGGTGGCTTCGGTTGAAACATCCGGAATAATCATATCCAGACCGGTAATTTTTACGTTCAGCGCTTTGGCTGCCAGCACGGCTATTTGCTTGTACGAATCGGGAATGTCGTCGGTAAAATCGATGCTGTCGCCGCCCGTACTGATGTTTGAATTTTCGCGCAGGAAAACCACTTCTCCTTTCGCCGGAACAGAATCAAAATCTTTGCCTTGCTGTTTCAGGAACATTGCTTCGGCTTCTTCCAACCTGATTTTTTCGAGCGGAGTTCGGTAGCCTTTTCCACGCAGTGGATCCTGATTTTTGAGTTCGACCAGTTCGCGGATCGTTCTTATACCATCGCCAGTTACATTGGCCGGAACGCGGTGCAAAATGCCCACCACCTCTTCGCCAATCACGAAAATCCGGAATTCCCTTCCGGCTATAAACTCCTCAATCAGGATGGTGGTATCGTGCTCAAAGGCGATATCCACCGCCCTACGGAAAGTTTGCTCATCGGTATTTTCTTTCAGGATGGTAATGCCCAACCCAAAATTGGTTTGGTTCGGTTTTACCACGATAGCCTTGCCCTGGTGAAAAATGAAATCGGTCTTAGCTTCATCAGCCCTGGTATATTCCAATCCCCGCGGCACCCGAATGCCGTGTTCTCCCAAAATTTTCTTGGTCACCAGCTTGTTTTCCATAGCCAAAATGCTCGCATAGTTGTCAAGCGAGGTTTTGGTGGCCTGTTTCACAAACTGAATATTGTCACCTTTTTTCAGCCTGACAAAATTCTCTTTCCGATCAAGAATTTCGAACGAAACGCCGCGCTTTGCAGCTTCGCGAAGCAGGAGTTGAGTGGACAGTTCCATATCTTCCAAACCATGAAACTGGTAACTCTTGTCGCGACTATCGTTCAGGTACTCGCCGGCTTTTTGAATGTGGTACTGCACATAGCCATCTTTTACGACCCCGCTCAAAACCTCATACACTTTACGGTTTTCAGGCTTTTGAGCCAATAATAAGGCCTGATTCAAAGCCTTGCCATACTCCGGATAAACGATACCCTGCAACTCAAATAACTTAATGATTTCCTGAATCAGAGTCTGTGTCTTGTGCCATACATTCTGCCGTTCTTCGTCTATCAGAAAAGGTGTGCTATTTAATCCATAAAGCGCTACTCCCGTGTGATAACGATTGGCCTGTTGCTGGACTTTCGGACCAAAATCATCGGGCTCATCGGTGAGCAAACCATACAAAGCCAAGGCATGCAAAAAGTGCAATGCTTCGGTCGAGATTCCGGCTTTGGTTGTTGGATCAATGTCGATACAGCGGAATTCGAGGTACGAAATATGATCGGGACTTTGAATAAACTTTGGACGGATAGCTGAATACAACTCTTTGGGTGCGGAAATCTTTTGATCCTTCACCATCTGATCGATGCTTGCTTTGTAAGCCTGAACAGAGCTGTAATCGGGATATAAATCGTCGAAATTGCGATAGCCGTAGCAACTATTACGAATGGACAGCGCAATCACGTTTTTATCCACCGGATATGGCGACATTTTGCATCGCAACTCAAACGACGGATCGACTACCGGGCTGCAACCGTAAAGCAACACATACAACCAGCGCAAACGCAACAATTGCCGAACAGTTTTCAGGTAGATTTCGTCTTTAAAATCATCAAACGAAATGGCAGTATTTGCTTTCCGATAAAGCATTTCGAGCAATTTATCGCTGAACGAAAAGTTAAAATGAATTCCGGAGAACAATTGGTTTTTCGGGCCATATTTTTGAGCCAAAAACTCTCGATACTCGCGGGCCTCGGCTCCATCTTCATCGTAACTGGCAATCGGAATCTGCTGATCTGCAGGCAAAATGGGCGGAATACTCTGTGGCCAAAGCAATTCGTTGCCCAATTCAAGACTGACGATATCGTGAATAGTTTCCAGGAATCCAACTGCTTGTGAAATTTCAGGCAACGGCGGCGTAATCATTTCTACCTGGCTCTCTGAAAAATCGGTAGTGATATACGGATGTTTCAGTTTATTGCCAAAAACTGCCGGATGGGGCGTTAATGCCAGTTTTCCTGTGGTATCGACGCGCAAATTTTCCTTCTCAAGGCCAAACAAACCTTCGAGCCAAATGTTGCCTTTAATTGAGTTGAATGTCAATTGTTTCATGTTACTGTTCTTAGTGAACCAGATCATTTTTCTATTGTGATCAATGTGGTTCTTCTATACTTTCTGTTTTCTGATAAATGCTTTAAATAGAACGACGAACAACACCGAAAGGATGGTTCCTTTCAGCATACTACTAATGCTGATGCTCCACCAAACCGATGCCAGTTCATTCTGCCAAATCTGAATAAATGTCAGTGCCATTGGTATTCGTAAAACGGTTAAGGCTATGCCTGTGATGGCCGGAATATTGGTTTTTCCCCAGCCAAAAAATGCGCCGGTCGCTACCAGTTCCAACACCATGAACAACTGCGAGTATCCCAGAATAACGAGGTATTCGCGGCCCATAGTCAAACTTTCCTGATCATTCAGGAATATGGAAAACAATGGCCCGGCAAATACAATAATCAACACCGAAGTTGCTGTGCCCAATACAAACGCAATAAGCATACCCGAGCGAAAAGCCTGACCTTGTTTCCGATAGTCGCCTGCGCCATAGGCTATTCCGGAGATAGTGGAAAGTGCCGATAAAAATCCACCGGCAGTCATGTACGAAATGGCTTCGATCTGAATGCCAATTTTCTGAACAGCAATGGCCGTGGGTCCCCAGCCGCTGATGATACGAGCCATGCCAATGGCAATAATGGTAAACGAAACCCGCTGCACCGTTGGGCTTACACCCAAACCAATAATTTCGCGCAATAATGAACGATGAAAGGTGGCTCCAACCGGATTAAGATTCTCTGACAATCGCAAGCGACGATAAAACAGGAAGGTACCCAAAGCCTGCGAGATAATCGTTCCCACTGCAGCTCCATTTATA
>JAJZSZ010000431.1 GCA_021849365.1 Bacteroidota bacterium
TTCCGATCTGGGTTACCCGGTGCGAAAGAAAGTTGTTGATGTTTTGAATTTTGCCTTGCTCTACGGATTGAGAATAATGGGAGCAAGAATCACATACAAAGGCTTCGAGAAAGTCCCAACCAATCGGCCAATTATTATCGTTGCCAATCACCAAAGTACCTTCGATATTCCGCCGGTGGTTGTTGGGTTTCGCAAAAATCACCCTAAATTCATTTCAAAAAAAGAGCTTGGGAAATGGATCCCGAGCATTTCATACAACCTCAGGCATGGAGGCTCGGTGCTGATCGATCGCAAGAACCCGCGACAATCGGTGAAAGACATTCTGCTTTTGGGTAAGCACATCGAACAAAACAACTATGCGGCCTGTATTTTTCCTGAAGGGACCCGCACAAAAAATGGGAAAGTAAAATCGTTTATGCCTGCCGGAGTCGCCTCGCTCGTGAAAGCTTCGCCTTCTGCACTCATTGTTCCGCTTGCCATCAGCGGAAACTACGAACTGATGAAAAAAGGCTATTTCCCGCTTACGTTTGGGGTACAACTTCAATATACCGTTTTTGATGCCATCGACCCGAAGGACAAAGACATTACCGAAGTTGTTTTACAAATCGAAGAAATGATTCGGAAAGAAGTTGAAAAATAAGGTCATGACTATTTCCCATCGAAGTATTTGGCACCAGCAAACCGCTTGATCCATTCCATCGAGCCGTATTCTTTCTCCATTTGTTTGACGAATGTTTGAGCTTCATTGTCGCGTTTGGTTTCGTAAAGGGCCTTTACGATAAACGTTCGAAGCAGCAATTTTTGCCAGTCGCACTTTTTGTTGGGGCGGGCATCCATTAACACAAGCGCTTTTCGAAACAGGGCGAGCCCTTCTTCTTTATTGCCGCCAAACGCCGCCGGACGATACATCAGTGAGTTGCCTTTTTCGATATAACCGGCAGGTTCGTTTGGATCAAGGCTTATGGCTTTCTCGATATGCGAAAGGCTTTTAGGTCCCAAAAATGGCGCTTTGTATGTGGCAAGCGATATTTTAAAGCCGTAAAAGGCTCCTGAAAGTGCATGCAATTGGGCATTCCGCGGATTCTTTTCCAACAGCTCATCCAGTATGCGATCGGCTTTGTCGACGTATTTTCGGGCAACATCCTTCTCGCCCAGTCCAATTTGGTAACCAACCAGTCCGTACATCGCTTTCACGATCTCGGTTTGCCAGGCAATATCCTGCGATCCGCTTTTCTCCATTTCGGCAATCAAAGCCGGCCAGGGAGCCATTGTTCCTGATTTATAGCTCTCGAAAAAAGCACATTGGTAATACGCCAGATCTTTTTTCTGTGCGTAGGCCGAAAAGCCGGGCAACATAACCAAGGTAATAAGCAGAGATTTAAACATCTTTGTCATAAAACATTCTTCAAAATTCTTCCTGAAAACTGAATACTGTGACTGATCACTGCGACTGAACACTTTCTTACAATCGAATCTTCCGACCTTTCCATTCGGTTTCTTTTTTCATTCTCCGGAAAACATTGGTAAAAACGATAGCCGTAAAACCAAGCATTTGCAACGGATGCAACACAGCCGAAGCAAATACGTTTTGTCGGCCCGCCCAGGCCACCGCCATTCGGTTCACAAGCACCAACGGCACAAATAAACTGAAAAACCATTCCTCACCGGCAATAAATACGATGAATGGCCCGAAACACACGATGAACCAAAACAGTAACATGACTGCGCGGCTTCCGCCAAAATACTCGTGTACATTCCGCGAAAAACCCGCAACAGCCTCATCAAACCGGGAATACATCCGGCAATACACATCTCTGTTGCCGAGCAGAACCACCATTTTTAAGCCTGAAGTTTTTACGAGCCGGGCAATTCGGATATCCTCCACATTCTCGTTTTTTACGCGTTCGTGCCACCGAAATTTTTGGTATTCTTTGCCTTCGAATAGCATAAATTGCCCGTTGGCTGCCGAAAGTGATGTCCACCGGGTTTTCTGCACCAAAATCATCGGCAGTAAACTTTGCAAAATCCAGTTCATCACCGGAACCGTTGTCCACTCGGCCAGCGACTGCATTTTTTGCTGCGGAAACACCGACAAAAGCGCCAGTTTTTTCCGCTGAAAAAAGGCGACCGCTTTTCGGATGGCATCCGGACTTAATTCCACATCGGCATCCAAAAAAAGGAATATTTCTCCCGAAGCCTTTTGCGCCAGTTGGTGACAGGCAAAGTTTTTCCCCAGCCACTCAGGCGGAAGCTTTTCGCCCATGAACCAGCGAAAACGGGGCTCTTCGCCTGCAAACCAATTCAGGATTTCTTCAGTTCCGTCGCTCGAATGGTCGTTGCAAACGATTACTTCCAATTCAGGATAATCCTGTTGCTGAAGGGCAGCCAGCAATTTGCCGATATTTTTTTCCTCGTTTCGGGCAGGAATTAAAACCGAAACTTTGGGCGCGGAAATCGGATTTTCATTCGGCAGATGAAGCTCGGACAAAAGATTTGCCAGAGAAATCAATGTCCGGATAGCCAGAAAAACCAAAAAAAATCCTGCCAGATATTCCATTATGCAATTTGTTTGGAGACACAGGTTTGATAAAACTCCCGGTAGGCAGTTTCAACAGCTTCCGGAGTGCGTTCTCCCTGATAATTTTTCAGGTAAACCCTGATTTCAGGACGTGCCAAACTGAAATAATCGACCAAAATCACCGCAAACGCAATCAGCGGTTGATTTTCCGGAGAATTGGCCAGGCGCGAAAAACCACGCTGAAACGGAAACTGCTGCCAATGCTGCGAAATCAGCTCTCCGGCGGGGTAAACAGTCACTACATTTCGCGGATTTTTCAGTAATCCGGCGGCATATTGAAGCGACTCCAGCAACTCGCGACTATTTTTTCGCACCGAAAAAACCCCGCACTTCGTCAGAAACATTCGCTTTCTCAACTCCTCCTCAAGCATCATCACATAAAAGTTTCGCCTGAAAAACCGATGGCACAGGTACATTGACCAGTACCCGTCGTAAAGGCTAAAATGATTTTGCAGCAGCAAAACCGACCGGTCTTCGGGAAAAATATCATCGCAAACAATGCTGAATTTCCTGAAATGAATTTTTTGCAGTACCCTGAAATAGGAACTGTAAAACCAAAGCGAAAGCGGGTTGGGTCGGGCTTTAATCATGAGTGCCTGTTTTTAAGTTGGTACAGTTTCCACCAGGGCGTGTGCGGCGAATCGTGGTGCTCGAAATGATAGCCGAAAAAATAACACGATAGCATCGCCCACCAGTGCGGCCCTTTCTGGGTGCGCGAGCGATGCGGCATCATTTCGCCGGAATGTGGCAACCGGTGCGGGCGATAGGTGCCGAAGTAAAACAACTGAAACGTAGCGAGAATGGATGGTAAAACCCAAAACAAAATCAGGTTGAGTTGCGGTATTTTCAGTCCAATTTGCAAAACATTGTACACAACGGCCAATACAACGAGTTGCACCCAGGTCACATAATTTTTCAGGAACGAAAACCACCATCGCCAGAAATTTTGGGATTCGGTGCAAAAATCGAGATCGCCCGCCTCGCCCGGAAAGCGATGGTGCAAATGGTGCTTTTCGTAAAGCCGTTTGTACGAAAGTGCGGCAAACAAATTGGTGCACACCAGTCCGACAAAGCGATTCAGCGCCTGATTCGGAGAAACCAAACGGTGAATCGCGTCGTGCGCCGTGATGAAAAGTCCAGTGTAAAGATAAGTTTGCACCGCAATGTGAACCAGCATCATGGGAGATGTAGCCGATACCTCGACAAACGCCAGCGACCAAACCAAATGGCCGGCC
>JAJZSZ010000432.1 GCA_021849365.1 Bacteroidota bacterium
TACGCTGCTTCGGAAGCCGACCTGACCAAATCGCTCGACCGCATTAAAGCTGCTTTAGCGACTTTGAAGTAAGAATTTATCGTTTAAACTTTCATAAAAAATCCCGGCAGATTAAGTTCTACCGGGATTTTTATTTGCCGCAAAAGGATTACTGAATTTTCAATGAATCCTTACCTGATGCTACAATTGTCCTTTATATTTTGGATCGAAGTCAACCATCCATTCGATACCGTATTTATCGCGAAACATGCCAAAATACGAACCCCACGGACTGTCGGCTATCGGCATTTCCACTTCGCCGCCAACCGAAAGACCATTGAATAAATGATCAGCTTCTTCCTTGCTTTCAGCGCTGATGGAGATTTTACTGCGGTTCTCACGTTCATTGTGTCGCCCCATAAACTCAGGAGTATCGCTGCCCATCAAAACGCTGCCCTGGCCAATGGGTAAAGCAATGTGCATGATTTTATCAGCCTCTTTTTCCAAGTCCGGACGTCCTTCAAATGCCATGTCCTTGAAGCGCATAATCATGGCAAACTCGCCCCCAAACACCGATTTATAAAAGGTAAAAGCTTCTTCCGCATTGCCATTGAAATGAATGTATGGATTAATTAGTGCCATTTTCTTATCGTTTTAGTTGTTACTTTGAATTTACTTTACGCGCTGGTTTGTTCTGTTGGGAATTTAGACAAGTCCATAAAAAATATTTCCCAGGTGTGCCCGTCAAAATCTTCGATGGTCCGCTGCTGCATAAAACCGTAATCTTTCATTTCGCTGGGTTCGATACCACCCGCCTGGAGGCCACTGGTAACAATGCGGTTCATCTCGTCAACGCTGTCGACCGATAACGAGAAAAGACCAGCCACATTCGATTTGGTGTCGGCAATAGGTTTAGTGGCAAACGATGCAAACTTTTCATGATTCAAAATCATCACAAAAATACTGTCGCTCCAAACCATGCATTTACCTGAATCGTCGGAGAATTGCGGGTTATTGGTAAACCCGAGCGCGGTATAAAAGTCCATCGATTTTTGCAGGTCTTTTACCGCCAGATTGATAAAGATTTGTTTCGCCATTTCTGTTTAATTAGTTGTAAATTGATATTCATGTTCTAAATCGGACTATTAACTCCGGTTTTGGATTATCAACAACATTTGGCAGTATGAAAAGGTTGAGGATATCTGGTGATTGAAAGTTTAGATAGAATATTGGCAGAGCGAGAAAATTGGGGAAGGATTACAAATCTGTACGTGAGGTTAATAATCATTTCTGGAAGATTTCATTTGTTTTAATAATTTTAACTTTATCTCAAATTTTCATTTATGGGAATGAATGTTGGAAAATGTAATCTCTGTTTGCAAGAAAGACCGCTTTTGAAAAAATCTCATATTATTCCTGATTTCATATATAGAGAAAGCAATATCTACCATAAAGATCATACAATCCATAAAATAGACTTAACGCAATCCTTTAGAGGTAACGTCACTAAACGAGGGAAACAAAGAAGTGGTGAATATGAGGGTAGTATTTTATGTCAAAATTGCGATGGCAAAATCATTAAAGAATATGAAGATTACGCAAAAGTAATTTTATATGGGAAAGAGTCTTCAAATGTGAATAAGCTATTATATAGTTTTTCATATGGAGAGATAGCAGTTGAGAATATTGATTACAGAAAACTTAAATTATTCTTCTTATCTATTTTATGGAGAGCGGCAATTTCATCAAGACCTTTTTTCAAAGAAATCATTTTAGATGAAAAGAAGCTTGAGGAGTTACGCGAAATGATATTTACAGGTAATCCCAAAAACAATTTAGACTTTCCAATGCTATTTTTTCTTGATGCTGGCGATGATCCAAGACTAAAACAATATATAGGTCAGCCTGTAGCTGGGATCGATAATAACAGTTTCCTTTTTACTTTTCCTGGTATTCTAGTATATTATCTTTTTGATACAGGTATAATTCCTGATAAACTTTTAAAATATCAGATTCTTAATTCCGGAGATATACGATTCATGAGACTATCCTCAAAACAGATCTGGGAATTATTTCGATTTCTTTTTGGATAATTTGGACTAAACATTATAAAAAAAGCAACAATAGTCTTAAAATCACTTGATTTTAAGACTTCCATGCTTTATCCATCTCGTTGGATACTTCTTTCAGTTTCAAGGTTTCGTGTTTCCCGGATGCTTTCTTTATTTGGAAGAACAAATTCTATACAGCAATAATTCTTCATCGTCGTTCGGAATCTTCACTGTACCTGCCACTTTTAGCCCAAGTTTTTCAAGCAGTTTTTGCGACGAGTAATTGTCTTTCGTGGTTATGGCTAACAATTCATCAACACCAAACTCGTTGAATGCGGCATTTTTCAACTGTACCGAAGCTTCGTAGGCAAAACCTTTTCTTTCAAATTCAGGCAAAAAGGCAAAACCTATGTCAATACCTTCCAGCCCGGCACGATCGTACAATCCACACATGCCAATTTTTTGCCCGTCCGTTTTTTGCACAATGGTATAACTGGCAAAACCCAGCCGCTCCAGTTGCGGTCTAATCTTTTCGCGGACATAAATACAGGCATCGTCAACCGTTCTGATGTTCCGGTCGCCAATGTATTTCAACCATTTGGGCGTATTAAACAGTTCGAGCAGGAAGGCTGCGTCATCTTCCGAAGTTGGAATAAGCGTGAGCCGCTCGGTTTCGAAAGATTTAAAGGATGACATGGCAGAAGATTTAAATAAAAAGACTTGAGGCAATTAGAATTTCCTCGCCCGGTCCATCTCTCTGGAGGCGTCTTTCAGTTTCAGGGTTTCGCGTTTGTCAAAGGTTTTCTTTCCTTTGGCGAGCGCAATTTCAAGTTTGGCCAATCCACGGTCGTTGATGAAGAGTTTCAGTGGAACAATAGTAATCCCGCCTTCCTTGGCCTTTTTCTGCATTTTATCGAGTTCCTTGCGCGTGAGCAGCAGCTTGCGGTCGCGTTTGGCAATGTGGTTATTGCAGGTACCCAGTTCGTATTCGGCAATGTGCATGTTTTTCACATACAACTGGTCGGCCCAAAACGCGCCATACGAGTCAACCAAACTGGCTTTCGAACCACGTATCGACTTAATCTCCGTTCCGGCCAACTGAATACCGGCAATGAAGGTTTCGAGGATTTCGTAGTCGAAGAAAGCCTTTTTATTTTTGATCGATATGTTTTGCTGTTTATGAGTCATGCTATAACTAATACCATAATTTGGTGTTGCAAAAATACATTATTTTGCAGAACGAAAACTTCAGATTTCATGCACGACAAAAAATATAATTTAATCACCATCCTTGGCCCCACCGCATCGGGCAAAACCAGCGTAGCCGCTAATGTTGCATTGGTACTTGACGGCGAAGTTATTTCGGCCGACTCTCGCCAGGTTTACCGCGGAATGGACCTCGGAACAGGAAAGGATTATGCCGATTACATCATCGACGGCAAGCCAATTCCGTATCACCTCATCGACATTGTGGATGCGGGTTACGAGTACAATGTGTTTGAGTACCAAAAAGATTTTCTGAAGGTTTTTGAAGAAGTTATCAATCGGGGTAAACTCTCGGTAATGTGTGGCGGAAGCGGGTTGTATTTGGAAGCTGTGCTGAAAAACTACAAATTGATACAGGTGCCGATCAATGACGAATTACGCCAAAAACTCGAAGGCAAATCGCTCGACGAACTGACCGAAATCCTGAAAAACTACAAATCGGAATTACACAACCAAACAGATATTGAGAACGAGAAACGCGCCATCCGTGCCATCGAAATTGAAGAATACTACCTC
>JAJZSZ010000037.1 GCA_021849365.1 Bacteroidota bacterium
CCAATACCAGGTTATCAGCCAGGTTGGACTCAAAGACCGCCAGGATCCGGTGGATATTACCAAACTCTATGTGCGAAGCAACCTGGGAAACAACATTGCATTGTCAGAAGTGATTGACATTATTCCGAATGCGAATCCGCCCACCATTTATCACTACAACCGCTACAAATCAGCAACAATACAGGCGTCGTTATCTGAAGGACACACCATTGGCGACGGAGTTGCCGCCATGCAGGCCATTGCCGACAAGCTGCTCGACGAAAGTTACCAGACTTCACTTAGCGGACCATCGCGCGACTATGCCGAAAGTTCGTCGAACACCGCATTTGCTTTCCTTCTGGCGTTATTACTGATTTACCTCGTGCTGGCTGCTCAGTTCGAAAGCTTTAAAGACCCTGTAATCATCATGGTTACTGTGCCGCTGGCTATCGCCGGGGCAATTCTCAGCTTGTGGATTTTCGGCCATACCCTAAATATTTTCTCTGAAATCGGGATGATTACCCTGATTGGACTCGTTACGAAGAATGGAATTCTGATCGTGGAATTCGCCAACCAAAAACGGGGTCATGGGCTTGATAAAATTCCGGCGGTTATTGAAGCTTCCACCCAAAGGTTACGCCCAATCTTAATGACCAGTCTGGCTACCTCGCTGGGAGCATTGCCAATTGCACTGAGCCTTGGGGAAGCTGCTACCAGCCGCATTCCGTTGGGTATTGTAATCGTTGGTGGGATCATTTTCTCGTTAGTCCTCACCCTGTTTGTTATTCCGGCTGTATATACCTTTATCTCGGGAAAACATGTCAGCAAGGAAGAAATCGACAACCAGTTTAAATAATCCGAAAATGAAGAAAATAATCATATACATAGCACTTTTTCTTCCTTTAGCAGGTTTTGCCCAGCCAGCCATTTCGCTGAAAAGTGCAATTGATACAACACTCAAGAACAGTTTTGATATTCAGATCGCAACCAACAATCTCGAAATTACCAAAACCAACAACAAATTTGGTGTAGCCGGGGGCTTGCCTACTCTTAATGTTAATTTGAGCGATAACCAATCGTACATTAGCGTTAATCAGGAATTGTACACCGGCGATAAGATTAATAAACCTCAGGCAACAGCTAATGCATTGAACTCGAGCATTACTTCGGGAATGACGCTTTTCAACGGGTTTAAAGTTTGGGCTACAAAAAAGAGGTTAGGCATTTTGCAATCGCAGAGTGAACTTACACTGAATAACCAGATTCAAAACAGTATTGCTACAGTCATGGCGAAATATTACGATATCGTAAGGCAACAGGAATACCTGAAAATCATGCAGAATTCGCTCGATGTTTCGCAAAAGAAACTTGACATTGTTACCGAGAAGAAAAACGTAGGAATGGCCAACGATGCCGACTACCTTCAGGCCCAAATTGACGTGAATGCTGCCAAACAAAGTCTTCGTACTCAGCAGGCTATTGTTGAGCAGGTAAAAACCGACCTTTTGCAGCTCATGAGCCAGAAGAACTATTACCCCTATACCGTTAGCGATAGCATTACTGTTGATAAATCAATTCAGCTTGATGACGTAACTGGATTCCTGAATCAAAATCCGCAGTATATGGCTACTGAAGAGCAGGTGAGGATAAACGAGCAGGCACTGAAAGAAGTTGCTGCGCTTCGATTTCCAACCTTGCGTTTGACTGGTGGATATAGTATGAACCGCACCAAAAACTCGGCAGGTAACATTTTGCTTAACGAAAGTTACGGACCAAATGTTGGTCTAACTCTTTCGGTGCCGATTTTCAATGGAGGATCTTACAAAGCGCAAAAAGAAGTTGCTGAATTCAATATCGAGAATGCAATGCTTCAAAAAGAAAATTTACTGAATACGCTGACTTCAGGAGCAATTAAAACCCACCAGTCATACAATTCTGCCATTCAGCAAATTGATGCACAAAAAAATACGGTGGAACTTTCAGGCAAATTAATCAACGTGGTGTTGCAGCGTTTCCAGGTAAACCAGGCGACTATACTTGATGTGAAAGCAGCTCAGGCAAGCTATGAAAGCACAGGCTATCAGTTTATAAATCTGAGTTATGCCGCTAAAATTGCCGAGATTGAATTGAAACGACTGATGTATAAACTGGGGAATTAATGACTTTATTTACGATTTTAGAATTTACCATTTACGATTGCGTTTAAATTGTAAATGGTAAATTGCTAAATTGTAAATCCATTTATTTAGTACAGCTCGTTAAACTTCGCTTTCACGATTTCCTTTACTTCCTGCATATCAATTTTGCGGCCTAGCTCGCGCTCTATTGAAGTCACACCATAGGTTAAGAAACCACAGGGATTGATGTAATTGAAATAGCGCATATCGGTATTCACGTTCAGGGCAAATCCGTGCATCGATACGTATCGGCTCACGCGCACCCCAATCGCACAAATCTTCCGCGCTTTTGCAGGAATCGTTGAATCGAGCCATACCCCTGTTGCTCCATCTTTCAATGCTCCTTCCAATCCATATTCGGCAATGGTTTTAATGATGGCCTGCTCCATTTTAAAAATGTAGTCTTTAACCCCCAACTTGTAGTTTTCCAGATCAATAATCGGGTAACCAACCAACTGGCCCGGACCGTGATAAGTAATATCACCACCACGATTTATCTTGTAATAAACAGCCTCAATTTTTTTCAGAAAGTCGGAATTAATCAGCAGGTTGTGTTCGTCACCGCTCTTTCCAAGCGTGTAAACATGAGGATGCTCGACCAACAGGAAACGACCAAGTTCACTTGGCTTTTTATTCAGAAGTTTATCATCAACTACTTGCTGGTGAATAGTTTCCTGATAGTCCCAACATTCTTTATAGTCTTTCAGACCCAGATCCTCGTAATTGAAATTTGCCATTGCAGGTTTATTTGTAGTCAATAATGGTCACTAAATTGTTATTCGTCGCAAAAAATAAATCAGTCCTTTAGTTATTGAGCTGAAGCATGTATTTCAGCCCGATACGACGAGCGAACCAGCGGACTGCTTTCGACAAAAGAAAAACCTTTTTCGAGCCCGATTGTTCGATATCGCTCAAACTGCTCCGGAGTAATATATTCTTTAACCTGAATGTGATTGAGTGTAGGCGCCAGATATTGGCCAATGGTCATCACTTTGCAGCCAACAGATCGAAGATCGTCCATCACCTGTAAAACTTCAGCTTCAGTTTCGCCCAATCCGAGCATAATTCCCGATTTGGCAACGATTCCGGAAGTCGCAATAATCCGAATAACCTCGAGGCTGGTACGATATTTTGCAGCACTGCGAATTTGTGGAGTGAGTCGCTCAACGGTTTCCATATTGTGCGAAATTACTTCAGGAGCTGCATCAATTACTTTCTGGACGAATTCTTCTTTACCCTGAAAATCGGGGATCAGTACCTCAATCTTAGTTTCAGGATTCAGCTTTTTGACTTTGCGAATGGTTTCGGCCCAAAAACCGGCACCCAGATCGGGTAAATCATCACGATCGACCGAAGTAATTACCGCATGTTTCAGTTGCATAATTTTTACTGAGTCAGCAATCCGGCGCGGTTCTTCAGGGTCAGGCGACAGTGGTTTCCCAGTGGTTACTCCACAAAACTTACAGTTACGCGTACAAATGTCGCCCAAAATCATAAAAGTTGCCGTTCCTCTGTTCCAGCATTCGCCAATATTGGGACAATTCCCACTGGTACAAATGGTATGCAGCTTGTGCTGATTCACCAGATTTTTGACCTTTGAGTAGCTTTCACCTTTCGGGAGCTGCATTTTCATCCATCGTGGAAGCCGTTCGCGTTCTTTCAGTTCCGTAGTCATTCAATTGAAAATTTGTACAAAATTAAGTTTAAAATCCAAAGTGAAGGGTTCATATTCGACAAATATGACCTACAAAAAGCCAGATTGACAACCTAAACCGGCAGGGATTGTTATTTTTGTAGTCAATCATAAAAATTCGGTCCATGAGGATTTTGCTTGGTATTTTTCTTTTGCTGGCTCCGGTGTTGTTATCGGCCCAGAACAACGATCTGCAAAATACAGCCAATCTTGCCGGTAAATATTATCAGAACAAGGAATTTGACAAAGCTGCCGAACTCTATGAGCAGTTGTATTCGAGCACCAAATCCGAGGGCTATTTCAACATTTATTTCGATTGTCTGCTTGGAATTCCGGATTACGAAAGAGCCGAGAAAGCCATCAAAAAAGGACTTCGGGGCAACTCATCGGATGCATACTGGTACATTCAATGGGGTTTTCTGAAAAAGACAATGGGGCAGATTGACGAATCGGTAAAAATGTACGACAAAGCGATAGAATCAGCTTCAAATATTGCAGAATACCCCAACATTGCGAACCAGTTTATAAGTCGCCGCGAATACGAATACGCCGAAAAAGTGTACATCAAGGCCCGGGCCGCGCAGAATCAGAATCCGCAATCGTACAATTACGAGCTGGCTCGGATTTACTATTACATGCGAAATTATGAGCGAATGCTGGGCGAATACATTGAATGGACAAAGCAAAAAGACAGCAACATCGAAATCGTAAAAAGCAACCTGCTCTCGGTACTGTCGATGGATAACGACGGCGAAATAATCAAACAACTCCGGAATTATGTCCTGAAAAAGCTTCAGCAGGACCCTTCTCAACTTATCTATAACCGGCTTTTAATCTGGCTTTTCATTCAGGATAAAAATTTTGTGGCAGCCATTAGGCAATCTATCGCGCTCGACCGCAGAACAGGCAATGAAAATGCTAACATTCTCGACCTTGCTAACGTTTCGGCCATTAACAAATATTACGATGATGCTGCAAAAGCCTACGAATACCTGATAGGTAAAGGCAAAAATACCGAATACTACCAGCTGGCCAGCTTACAGCTGCTACGCATGAACTACAACCGCTTTATTGATGAAGAAAACTTCGATATACTGCGAGCAAAAGAACTGCAAAACATGTTTACCCAAACATTTAGCAATGTGGGGAATTCGCCTGAAACAACTGATCTGATTGCCAAATATGCACATCTGCTGGCTTTTTATCTGAATCAGCCCGACGAAGCATTGAAGGTATTGACCAATGCTTTGTCAGCAAGCGGACTGAACATGCCGCAGATATCAGTACTAAAAGCAGAATTAGCTGACATTTATGTATTTGTCGATGATTTTGGAGAGGCTATTATAACCTACTCGCAGGTAATTGAAACCAACAAAAGCAATCAGCTGGGCGATGATGTGAAATTCAAAAAGGCTAAACTGGGCTATTACATGGGAAATTTCAGCTGGGCCAAAGCACAACTCGATGCCTTACGTGCAAGTACATCAAAGCTGATTGCCAACGATGCCATGGAACTTTCACTTTTCATTAATGAAAATCTCGAATCCGATAGTCTGGCAACTCCACTAGCCATGTTTGCCCGTGCTGATTTACAGCTTTTCCGCAGGAATTTTACGGGAGCCATAGCCTCACTCGATTCGATTTCCAAACTTTATCCCGACAATTCACTGGTTGATGACGTTGACTTCCGCAAAGCCGGCATTCTTCAGAGCCAGGGGAAATATGCCGATGCTGCCGGATTATATGACTCAATTGTAAAAAACTATAGTTGGGAAATGCTGGCCGACGACGCGCTTTTTCAATTGGCCCTGTTGTACGAAAACAAACTAAACCGAAAGCCGGAAGCGATGGAACTTTATAAAAAAATGCTGACTGACTATCCGGGTAGTGTTTATGTAGTTGATGCCCGCACAGCATACCGAAAAATGCAGGACTCGGCAAGCAAAACAGAAGCGCCAGTATTACCTGAGAAAAAATAGAAACGACCATCACTGCCACATGAAGAATATTCCGAAAGCTTATATCTATGCCCTGATGTCGGTCCTGTTATGGTCGACAGTTGCAACTGCATTTAAACTGGGACTGAAAGAGCTTTCACCACTTTACCTTATTTTGTCAGCCTCGGCCGTATCGGTAATGGTCTTTTTCCTTATCATCCTTATTAATGGACGTATAAAAGAATTATTCACGGTAACATTAAGCGGATTGGGAAAATCAGCATTACTCGGCGCCCTGAATCCGTTCGGATATTATCTGGTTTTATTTCAGGCTTACAGTTTGTTACCGGCGCAGGTGGCTCAACCGCTCAACATGATATGGCCCATAACACTGGCCTTACTTTCAGCACCACTGTTGAAGCAAAAAATTACTCCGCGTAACATTGTAGCTATTTTCATCAGCTTCATCGGAGTGGTCTTCATCTCATCGCAGGGTAGTCTCTCCGGAATTGCGAATACTAACATTACCGGTGCATTGCTGGCTGTTGGGAGCAGTGTAATCTGGGCTCTATTCTGGATATTGAGTGTGCTCGATAAACGTGAAGAGATTTTCAAACTGTTTTGGAATTTCACCTTTGGACTGGTTTACCTGGTGTTAAGCGCCATCTTTTTTACCGACTTTCACTTTCCGGAATTAAAAGGAATTCCGGCGGCAATCTATATTGGGCTATTCGAACTCGGAATTACCTACATTCTATGGATGAAAGCCATGCACCTGAGTGAGAACAATGCAAAAACCGGCAATCTGATCTTTCTCTCACCCTTCCTTTCGTTGGTGTTTATTCATTTCATTTTGGGCGAAACAATTTACGTTACAACGTTCGTTGGATTGGCGTTTATTATTTCGGGAATCTGGTATCAGCAGAAAAAATAGAACCTGAATAGTTGTCAGCTCATCAATTCATCTTCAAATCCTCAAATCTCTTACCTTTGAGAACTGATTCGAAATATGATGGATAATAAACCAATAAAAATACTTGGCATCGACCCCGGAACAAATGTGATGGGATACGGGCTCATTGAAGTAATCAACAATAAACCTAATATTTTGCAGGTTGGGGTAATAAAAACAAACGGATTTACCGATCATTATCAGAAGCTCAGGCACATCTTCGATCGGACCAATGCCCTGATGAATGAGCTCAGACCCGATGAACTGGCCATTGAATCGCCGTTTTATGGCAAAGACATTCAGGCTATGCTGAAGCTGGGACGTGCACAGGGGGTGGTTATGGGTCTTGCGTTAAGCCGCGAAATTCCGGTATTCGAATATGCTCCGCTGAAAGTGAAACAGTCGATAACCGGTATGGGTCGTGCGGCCAAAGAGCAAGTTGCCTTTTTCCTTAAGAACATGTTTAAGTTAACTGAATTGCCCAAGGAATTGGATGCCACCGACGCCATAGCCGTTGCGGTATGCCACTATCTGCAGATGAGAAACCCCATGGTAAAATCGGGAATAAAAGACTGGGGCGATTTTATAAAAAAGAATCCAGATCGGGTGAAGAAATAAGGAAGAAGGTAAATGGAAAAGAAGTCGGGAAATAATAGGAAACTTTCGGGCAAAAAAAATCCCGGGATACCGGGATTCTATTCATTTACAACTGAATTTCATTTGCAATTAATGCGGTTATTTCAGCCATTTCCTCTTTGGTAAAAGATAATTTCTTCGAGAAGTTCAACAAGTCGGCTTCCGATTGCATGGGAACCAGATGAATGTGCGCATGTGGCACTTCGAGCCCCAAAACCATTTCACCTATTTTTTTGCAGTGAATGGCTTTTTGCAAGCCAATTGCAACCTTTTTTGCAAACTGATGCAAGCCGCTGTATGTTTCCTCATCCAAATCGAAAATATAATCGACCTCCTTTTTGGGAATTACCAGTGTGTGCCCTTTGGCTACAGGGAAAATATCCAGAAACGCCAGATAATTCTCATCTTCTGCCACTTTCCAGGCAGGTATTTCTCCATTTACGATTTTGGTAAAAAGACTTGCCATTTTTCTGTTTTTTAGATTGCAATATCAATGATTTCGAACTGCATTTTTCCGGAAGGAACCTGAATCTCAACCACATCGCCAAGCTTCTTACCCATCAGGCCTTTTGCTATTGGTGTTTGTATCGAGATTTTCCCTTCTTTCAGATTGGCCTCGTGTTCCGAAACAATGGTGTATTGCATTGTTGCATTGTTTGTTTTGTTCCGGATAGTGACTTTATTTAAAATCTGAACACACGATGTGTCTATCTTCGATTCATCAATAATTCGGGCAGAAGCAATTTTTTCGCCAAGAATAGCGATTTTGGCTTCAAGCATCCCTTGGGCATCCTTGGCTGCATCGTATTCTGCATTTTCCGAAATATCGCCTTTCTCAATGGCTTCCCCAATCATTTTGGAAATTGCCGGACGCTCAATATTAATCAAACGGTCCAACTCTTCTTTCATCTTTTTAAGGCCTTCTTCTGTAACGTAAGTAACCTTTCCCATGACTTTCTCCTTTTTATAAAAACTATATTAAAACAAAAAAGAATTCCGGCCATTGCGGAACTCTTTCGTGATACAAACTTATAAAAATTTTTAATCTTTACGAATCTAATGTTTTATAAAACAATTTAAATATCTGTAGAATAAAAAGTTTCACCCTGTCGAAATCCCTGATTTTGATTTACGACTATGAATTTTGCACTCCCCAAACGTCGACTTAATACTTCCGGTTCAGGATCTCGGAATATATGAATGCCTTTCGCAAGGAAAAATCACTGAGGTAACCGGCGTCTTCATTTTCTTCAGCTGAATCTTCTACAACTTGTTCTTTTTTTTCAAGCTTTGGCTTCACGTTCAAGGCTGAGGCAGGTAAGTTAGTTTTATATTCATGGCGAACAAAACTCTCTCTTGGAGCTTGTGAGGCCTTAACCTCCGGTTTCACCCGTTGGATTTTCACAGGTTGGACTTTCTCCTCATCCGGTTCATCAAAAAGATCTGAACCAAACAGTTGATCGAATAATGGATTACGGTGCTGAACCTTGGGCGAATCAGTATTTGCCTGAGCGGCCTTCTTTTTCTTATTCTGATTAACTGCACTTAAAACAGAAAGAACAATGGCTACGATCAAAAAAATATAATCTTCCATATTTCGAAAAATAATATTGGCTGAATAAAATAATTTGTTCTTTACTTTGTTTTATCAATGCATTAAAGATACAAAAAATGTTTAAGCCTGTCCGAAAGATATACGCACCTATTCTGATTATACTTTTCATTCTCATGGGAACCAATGCATGTAAGGATGAATACAACTCTGTTATCCCATATGTAACCGTTCGAATGGACATTAACCCAACCAATTTCATCGAACTCAATATACCGGGCGGATCGTATTATTTCCCGAATTATGGTTATGGGGGCGTCATTCTTTTTCGGGATCTGACTGACAGTTCGAACCCCTTTTTAGCCTACGACGCCACCTGCACACACGAAATATCATCCACAACAAGGGTTGTGGCCAACGAAAGCGGAATAGCAACCTGCCCGACCTGTAAATCGCAGTTTATTCTTTTCAGTGGAAACGGAAATCCCATAAAAGGGCCTGCCATTGAGCCGCTCAGACAATACCGCACGAATTATGTTGGAGGCAGGATCATCGTAACCAATTAATTGGAAACATTCAATTCAAACACTTTCTGATTTTTAAGTTCGAGGAGGAAGATTCTCTGAAATCCTGAAGAAAAACTCCAGTTCTGCAGTTTATTTCCCAGGTTATAATTCACCGGACTTTCATCCAGATCGGCCGTAATCAGCAACCACATCTGGTTCAACTTCTTCTCCTGATAGTATGCCAGTTTTTCATCTTTGGCTGCGATGGTAAATTGCAGGTTTTCGAGATTGAACTCAGGAGCAGTATAACCATTAATTTTTCGCGGATAGTGCGTTTTATACTTGATTACTGTAGGACCGTGCAACTTAGTCAGCTCAATTCCAATAGCACTTTTGGTTGACACTTTCAGAATAAAATCAGGCGACTCCGATTTTTCCAGCTTTCCCTTCGGAAACTCTTTATATTCGTTCCGGAACTGCTCCATGATAAGCAGTTCTTCCATCATTTGCGAATATTGATTAAAGCTCATTGTTGTTTCTGAGGAGTTTTTAGATTGCTAAAGATATCAAAAACAAATAATGAAAAAAGGAGCCTTTTGAGCTCCTTTATATGCTTAGAATATAATTTCAAAACTTCGGTTTCCCGACTTCCGGCAGCCTAATACCTGTAGTGTTCTGGTTTATATGGCCCCTCTACCGGAACGCCAATATAATCAGCCTGCTCCGGAGTTAATTTGGTCAGTTTCACACCCAACTGTTCGAGGTGTAAACGGGCAACTTCCTCGTCGAGGGCTTTAGGCAAACGGTAAACATCAACAGCATAATCCTTCTGCCACAGCTCGATTTGAGCCAGAGTTTGGTTAGTAAACGAGTTCGACATTACAAACGACGGATGTCCGGTTGCACAACCCAGATTTACCAAGCGACCTTCGGCCAAAAGGAAAATGGAATGCCCATCAGGATAAGTGTATTTATCAACCTGAGGTTTGATGTTTGTTTTGTTGATTCCCGGCCAGTTTTCGAGGCGGTTAACCTGAATTTCATTATCAAAGTGGCCAATATTGCAGACAATCGCCTGATCTTTCATCGCAGCCAAATGTTCGCCGGTGATGATGTCGCGGTTTCCGGTAGTTGTCACAAAAATGTTACCTTCCGCAACAGCATCCTCCATGGTTTTTACTTCAAATCCTTCCATGGCAGCCTGAAGTGCACAAATCGGGTCGATTTCAGTAATAATTACCCGGGCTCCATAGCTGCGCATCGAATGAGCACATCCTTTGCCTACATCGCCATAACCAGCCACAACCACCACTTTACCGGCAATCATCACATCGGTAGCACGTTTAATACCATCGGCCAGCGATTCGCGGCATCCGTAGAGGTTATCGAATTTCGATTTGGTCACTGAGTCGTTTACATTAAATGCCGGGAACAAAAGTTTTCCTTCATTCATCATTTGATACAAGCGATGAACCCCGGTAGTTGTTTCTTCTGAAACACCTTTAATGTGAGGCACCTGGCGAGTCCAGCGTTGCGGATCGAATGCCAGAACTTCCTTCAGCGCATTGTTCAGTTCTCGTTCGTCTTCGGCGTCAACCTGAACATCCAGAATAGCAGGATTCTTTTCGGCTTCAAAACCACGGTGAATCATAACAGTGGCATCGCCTCCATCGTCAACAATCAGGGTTGGGCCAAGACCATTACCAAAATCGAGTGCACGTTCGGTACACCACCAGTATTCGGCCAGAGTTTCACCTTTCCAGGCAAACACCGGAATTCCGGCAGCAGCGATAGCCGCAGCAGCGTGATCCTGAGTACTGAAAATATTACAGCTGGCCCAGCGAACTTCTGCTCCCAATTCAACCAGAGTTTCAATCAAAACCGCTGTTTGGATGGTCATGTGCAGCGATCCCATAATGCGGGCACCTTTCAGCGGTTTGCTACCCGAATATTTTTTACGGATAGCCATTAATCCCGGCATCTCCTTCTCTGCAATTTCAATTTCTTTCCGCCCAAATCCGGCGAGCGATATGTCGGCTACTTTATAAGCCAGTTGTTCCAATGTTTTTGTTGTCATTCCTGAAAATTATTTTTTGAGTGTGCAAAGATAAGCGCAGAAAGTTAAAATTGAAACTAACTGAACCAAACAAATGGCTAATAGCTATTTATTTATCCTGATTGAAGTAGAAAATGGTATTAATCCGGTCCTGAGACAATTGTTCCTTCAAGGCATCGAGCGAGGCAAACTTCTGCTCTTCACGAAGCTTGTGGTAAAAAACAACCTCAACCGGTTCTCCATAAATATCATCCGAAAAATCGAATAGATTGACTTCGACCGTGCGGTGATCAGCATTATGGTTTACCGTAGGGCGGCTGCCAATATTGAGCATCCCCGTATAAGCTTGATTCCTTACCGTTACCCGTACAGCATAAACTCCATAGCCCGGAATAATTTTATCCGGATCCATCGCGTCGATGTTGGCTGTAGGATAACCAATAGTTCGTCCCAGCCTTTGGCCTTCGACAACCATTCCGTGAATTGTAAACGGATATCCAAGGTAAGCATTGGCGGTTTCGAAATCGCCCACCTGAATCGCCTCCCGAATCTTGGTCGAACTGACATTTGATTCGTTAACGAGCAAAACATCCAGTTTCTCGATCTGAAAATCCAGTCGGTCGGCGCAGCTTTTCAGCAGGTCAAAATCGCCCTGCCTGCCTTTCCCGAATTTATGATCGTAACCAACCACCAGCGATTTGACATGAATTTGTCCTACCAAAATCTGCTCAACAAACTCTTCGTAAGTCAACTTTGCAAATTCGGGGGTAAACGGATAGACAATAAGGTGATCGATTCCTGCCTCTTCAAACAATGCAATTTTTTCGTCGAGGGTGGTGAGCAGGCGCAGATTGGTTTCCGATGGCGCAACAACTTTACGTGGATGCGGATCGAAAGTAAAAATGACCGACTCGCCATCAATTGAAGCTGCCAGATCGTGCAGTCTGGAAATAATTTTACGATGCCCCAGATGAACACCATCAAAAGTTCCGATAGTTAAAACCGGATTATGAGCATTAAAGTTATTCAGATCTCGATGTACCTTCACCTTTCGTGCAATTATAATTCAGCCCCAAAATTAGTAATTTCAGGTAGCCAGTGGTAAAAAAGAAGTTCAAAACTAAATCTATGTTCCAAAACTTGGTGTGCCGATGGCAATATGAACCCGAAATTATTATTTTTATGCCCGTTATTGACTAATAAAAATACTGTGAAACGAATATTCCCGATTGCCATTGCTCTTGTAGCATTAACCTTTGCATGTAAAAAACATGATGGATTTGTTATCAAAGGAAAAATTACCAATGCCGAAGGAAAATACCTGTATCTCGAAGAACTGAAAGTAGCCTCGAGTATTCCTGTCGATTCAGTTAAGCTGGGGAAAGACGGAAAATTTGAATTTGACGGAAAAATCAGTTATCCGAATTTTTACCTGCTTAGTCTGAATAAAAATAACTTCATCACACTGTTGGTCGATACCACTGAAAAGATTTCGGTACTTGGTGATGCAGCCAATTTCTCTCGCGACTATGTTGTTGAAGGTTCCAGCGGATCACTTCTGGTACAGCAACTTAACAACATGCTTTCGCGAACCAAACACAAAATAGATTCAATCCGCAACAACATCAGTGCTTTCGGCAACCGCGAAGATTACAGGCTCGAGAAAGTAAAATGGAACCAGGAAATTGCTAACATCAGGCAAAGCCAAACCAGATATTCGACTGATTTTATTCAGAAACATCCATTCTCAATGGCATGTGTTCTGGCGCTTTACCAGAAGTTTGACGATTCGAATTATGTGATTCAGGATTTACAATCACTTAAAGTTGCGGCATCCGCACTTAATTCATTTTTTCCGAAATCGGAACATGTAAAAGCCTTGTATGCCAATACACAACGACTAATGGCTCAGGAAAAGAACAGCAAAATACAACAGTTTATTGCTGAAAACGGGGCCAATTCGCCCGATATTACTTTACCAAACGCCAATGGCCGCGATATTTCGTTGTCGTCGTTGTCAAACAAGGTAATCCTGTTGCAGTTCTGGGCTGCTGAAAACCGCGACTCGCGTATTCAGAACCAAGCATTGGTTGAGCTATACAGCAAATACAAATCAAGAGGCCTTGAAATTTATCAGGTAAGCGTTGACACCAACCGACCTGCATGGCTGGATGCAATTGAAAAAGATCGGATGAGCTGGATCAATGTCGGAGATATGAAAGGCAGTGCCTTGGCCACTAGTACCTATAACGTCCAGTTTATACCATCAAACTATATACTTGACAGAGATAAACGTATTGTTGCAAAAAACGTTTTTGGACCTGACCTCGACAAAGTAATTGGCGCATTAGTCAAATAGAAATCAGTTAAAACCATGCATGATTTGAACTCTGGTTTTAAAGGCACATAGTTTCACTTTCAATTTTACACGTATATTTGCAGCAATTTTTCGAACCAATTTCAAAATGTTTTGAAAAACCCAAACAAGAAAGCATATTTTGTATCCGATGTTCACCTTGGAGCACCAGCCTTAAAGAACAACAAAGAGCGCGAATTGGCTTTTGTGGATTGGTTAAATACGATTAAGGATGATGCCTCGCATTTATTCCTGATGGGTGATATTTTTGACTTCTGGTTCGAATATAAAACGGTTATTCCCAGAGGCTTTGTCCGCACATTGGGTAAAATTGCTGAGTTATCCGACTCAGGTATTGATGTTCATTTCTTTACCGGGAACCACGATGTATGGGTATTCGATTACCTGCCCAACGAGCTGGGGATGACGCTTCACCGTGACGAATTTAAAACAGAACTTCTCGGAAAAACATTCTACCTGGCTCACGGCGATGGGCTCGACCCAACCGATAAAGGATACCTTTTTCTGAAGAAGATATTTACCAGTAAAACACTTCAGTGGATGTTTGCCAGGCTTCATCCCAATTTTTCACTCTCATTCGGGCACAACTGGTCAAAACACTCCAGAATTTCGAAAGGAATTGAAGGCGAAGGTTTCAAGGGAACAACCAACGAAGGAATGTTTATTTTTGCAGAGTCAATTCTTCAAAAAGAAAAATTCGATTACTTCGTTTTCGGACACCGACATGTGATGATTGACCACCCCATTGGAGAAAACAGCAGATTTATTAATCTGGGCGACTGGATTAATTATTTCTCGTTTGGAGTTTTTGATGGCAATACGTTTGAATTAAAACAATATAATTATCAAGGCCCCAAAGGCCACTGAAAAAAGAGTTATGACAAAGGTATATACTAAAATTGTTGGAACCGGAAGCTATCTTCCAACACGCACAATTGGGAATGATTACTTCAGTAATTATACTTTTTTTGACCCGTGTACGAAAGCGCCATTCGACAAAAGTAATGACGAGATAATTCAGAAATTTTACGAAATCACCAATATTGGCGAGCGCCGCTGGGCCAGCGATGATGTAGTAACATCGGACATGGCAGCATTTGCGGTTAAAGATGCCTGTAACTCTTCCGGAATCGACCCGGAAACGCTCGATTTTATCATTGTTGGCCACAATTTCGGCGATACTCCTGCAGGTTCATCACGGGTTGACACCTTGCCTGGATTGGCTAATCGTGTAAAAACCAAGCTCCACATCAAAAATCCGCATTGCATTGTTCACGATGTTATTTCGGGTTGTCCGGGATGGACTCAGGCCATGATTATAGCTGATGCCTACATTAAAAGCCAGATGTTTAAACGTGGCGTTGTAGTTGGAGCAGATATTTTATCACGCATTTCCGACCCATACGACCGCGACTCAATGATATATGCCGATGGCGCCGCCGCAACAATTGTTGAAGCTGTTGAAAGCGACGTACCAACCGGAATACTTAGCCATACCAGTCGCTCTGATGTTGGTGCAACAACCGGCTACCTGGCATTCGGACCATCATTTAATCCAGATGCTGATCAAAACGAATTGTTCATTAAAATGGCTGGACATAAAGTATATGTTTATGCCCTTTCGCATGTTCCGTCGCTGGTTAAACAAAGCATCGACGAAGCAGGCCTGCATTTAACCGACATCAAAAAGGTACTGATTCATCAGGCCAACGAAAAAATGGATGAAGCTATCCTGAAAGGTGTATTTAAACTGTATGGCGAAACTGAAATTCCTGAAGGTATTATGCCTATGAGTATCCGCTTTTTAGGCAACTCGTCGACAGCCACTGTGCCAACACTGCTCGATTTGGTGTTGAAAGGCAAAATGGATGGACAGCAAATTAATCCGGGCGATTGCATTGTATTGGCCTCAGTTGGAGCCGGAATGAACATCAACTCTATCGTTTATAAGTTCTAGAAAAACTGTCATAAAGCAAAGGGTGTAATGGAATACCATTACACCCTTTTTTATTACCAAATAATTGGCTCTTTCCTGTGCTTAATCAGGTAATTGTTGGCCTTCGAAAATTGATGATTCCCGAAAAAACCTCTGCTCGCCGACAGCGGTGAAGGATGAACAGACTGCAATACCAGATGTTTCTGCTGATCGACAAACCCGGCCTTGCTTATGGCATAATTTCCCCAAAGGATAAAAACCACATGTTCGAGGCGATCGGCAACCAAATGAATTACAGCATCGGTAAACTGCTCCCATCCGCGTTTCTGGTGCGAGCCGGCCAGGTGAGCCCGAACTGTCAGGGTTGCATTGAGGAGCAGAACCCCCTGTTGTGCCCAGCGCGTTAGGTTTCCGCTTGCAGGAATGGGTGCACCGGTATCATCTTTTATTTCCTTGAAAATATTACGCAAACTAGGCGGAAACTCAACTCCATCGTTTACCGAAAAACACAATCCGTGCGCCTGTCCGGGTCCGTGATAGGGGTCTTGCCCCAGAATGACTACTTTCACCTGATCGAACGGACATTGATCGAAAGCGTTAAAAATCAGCTTGGCAGGTGGATAAATTTTCTGAGTCTGGTATTCCGAACGCACAAATTCGGTTAACTGTATAAAGTAGGGCTTTTCAAATTCGTTCTGAAGCTGTTGCTTCCAGCTTTGTTCTATTTTTACGTCCATAACGATGGTTGATTGGAGTATGGCAAAGTAGCCACATATCTAAACTTTAATGTCACAAATAACAAAGATTGCAAATCTGAGTTAATCTCAGCAACCCGCAGTGAAAATTAATTTGGTATTTTTAGTGAAAATTACGATTATGGAAATTCTATTTCTCCTGGCTGGCCTGGCTCTCGGCGCACTCCTAACATACATCCTCCTGAAATCGAGCTTCATGAACCAGAAATTCGAGCTGGAAAAACAAAAATCGGTAATCGACGACCGCAATCATTCGCTCCTGAAAGAAAAGGAAGAATTACTCAGTCAAATCCAACAGCTCAGGTCCGAAAATTCAATTCAAAGTCAGCAGTTGGCGCGGGCTGAAGCCGATTTTTCAAATCTTCAGGAAAAACTGGAGCTTCAGAAAAAGGAAATGGAAAACCTGCAGCAAAAATTCACCACCGAATTCGAGAATATTGCAAGCAAAATACTAAAACAAAATACTGAGGATTTTTCGGTTGCCCACCAGAAAAGCATTGCCGAATTGCTTTCACCACTAAAAGAAAAAATTCAAACCTTCGAGAAAAAAGTAGAAGACACATACGAAAAGGGGCTGAAAGACCAAACTGACCTGAAAGCCGAACTCAAAAAACTGCACGATTTAAACCTGAAAATAAGCGACGAGGCCAATAACCTGACCAAAGCCCTGAAAGGCGATGTGAAGAAACAAGGCAACTGGGGAGAAATGATCCTAGAGCGAATTCTGGAGCGTTCGGGACTTACCGAAGGACGCGAATACCAAAAACAGGAAAGTGTTCTTTCGGAGGATGGCCAACGCTTTCAGCCTGATGTGGTTATTCATTTACCCGATCAAAAGCATATTGTTGTTGATTCGAAAGTTTCGCTGGTGGCTTATGAACGCCTGGTTAATGCTGAAAATGAAAAAGACCGGAACAATCACCTTAAGGAACATCTGCTGAGCGTCCGAAGCCATATCAAAATATTAAGTGAGAAACATTACCAAAATTCGCAGGGCTTTAACAGTCCCGACTTTGTCCTGCTGTTCATCCCCATTGAATCATCGTTCAGCCTTGCGGTTCAGGAAGATCAAGACTTATTCACGTATGCCTGGGACAATAAAGTAGTTATTGTAAGCCCATCGACACTGCTGGCAACCTTGCGAACTATTGCCTCAATCTGGCAACAGGAGAATCAAACCCGCAATGCACTGGAAATTGCCCGACAGAGCGGCGCTTTATACGATAAGTTTGTAGCTTTTATCACCGACATGGAAACCATCGGGAAAAGCCTTGAAAGTACCCGAAAAACTTACGATCAGGCAACCAACAAGCTTTATGTGGGAAGTGGAAATCTGGTAAAGCGTGCTGAAAACATCAGGAAGCTGGGTGCTAAAACAACCAAAGCACTTCCGCCCGACAAAATCGAAGAAGACAATTAGGCGTCTCTGAATTCCGGTTCCAGACCGTCTTCACAAATATCAATCGGCACAATCCAAACCAGCGGATTGCCACTCCCCTCGCCACCTTCTGATTCGCGTTTAGCCACCTCTCCGCCAAAGAACACAGCAATATGTTCGTGCGGAATATTTTCATCCTCTTCGTTTGCTATCACCACGGCGTTTAATCCATCAATGCGCACAAAATCGCCTTTTACAAAAGGAAGTTCATCCATTTTCTGATATGTTTTGAAGTTTAACTGAAACAAAAAATGCAACCAAAAATGATTGCATTTCAGAATATTATCAATAAAGAATTAGCTTGCTTTTAAGCGAACAGCAATGGCTCCGTCAATTTTTTCCTGGGCATAGTCAAGCGTAATAACCATTTTGCTCACATTAGCCGATGGAGTATCGAACATTGCATCGTTCATTATGTTTTCGCAAATTGAGCGAAGTCCGCGGGCGCCCAGCTTAAATTCGATAGCTTTATCTACAATGAATTCCAACGCATCTTCGTCGAAACTTAATTCGATATGATCGAGTTCAAACAACTTGATGTATTGTTTGATCAACGAATTACGCGGCTCAGTTAATATGCTGCGTAAAGCCTTACGATCGAGCGGCTCAAGATAGGTTAAAACCGGAATACGCCCAATAATTTCAGGAATAAGACCAAACGATTTCAAATCCTGAGGCGAAATGTACTGGATCATGTTATTACGGTCAATGGCATCGGCTTTTTTCTGTGCGCCATAACCAACAATCTTGGTGTTCAGTCGCTGGGCGATCTTCTTGTCAATTCCGTCGAATGCTCCACCGCAAATGAAAAGAATATTTTTGGTGTTTACAGCAATCATTTTTTGCTCCGGATGCTTCCTGCCTCCCTGTGGCGGAACATTTACCACCGAACCTTCCAGCAACTTCAGCAAACCTTGTTGAACACCTTCACCCGAAACATCGCGGGTTATCGAAGGATTATCGCCTTTCCGGGCAATTTTATCAATCTCATCAATGAATACAATTCCACGCTCGGCAGCTTCCACGTTATAATCGGCCACCTGTAACAGGCGGGTTAGCAAACTTTCAATATCCTCGCCCACATAACCAGCCTCAGTCAAAACTGTGGCATCAACAATGGTGAACGGCACATGCAACATACGGGCAATGGTTCGTGCCAGCAACGTTTTTCCGGTTCCGGTCTCACCAACCATGATGATATTTGATTTTTCAATCTCAGTTTCGTCGGCCGAAACTGGTTGGTTCAATCTCTTATAATGATTGTAAACAGCTACAGAAAGGATTTTTTTTGCATGTTCCTGTCCAATCACGTACTGATCGAGGAAACTCTTGATTTCCTGAGGCTTCATGATTTTAAAATCCTTTGTAGAGAAGCCTTCATCTTTTTTGAATTCTTCTTCAACAATAGCGTGCGCCTGTTCAACACAACTATCGCAAATATGTCCTTCCATGCCGGCAATCAGCAAGTTAACTTCCTTCTTCTCACGCCCGCAAAACGAACATTTATCCATTTTCATCTTCAATGGTACTTTAAATTATTTATGTCTGACGAGGACTTCGTCGATCATTCCGTATTCTTTGGCTTCAGTTGAAGTCATCCAATAGTCGCGGTCGGCATCTTTCTCAACCTGATCATACGATTTACCACTGTGAACGGCAATAATATCGTACAATTCTTTCTTCAGTTTCGAGATTTCACGAGCAGTGATTTCAATATCCGAAGCCTGGCCTGAAGCGCCACCCATTGGCTGGTGAATCATCACACGCGAATGCTTCAATGCCGAGCGTTTTCCTTTTGTTCCGGCAGTAAGAAGGACGGCCCCCATTGATGCAGCCATTCCGGTACAAATTGTTGCAATATCCGGAGAAATGATTTGCATGGTGTCGTAAATTCCTAATCCGGCATGAACGGACCCTCCCGGGGTATTGAAATAGATCTGGATGTCTTTGCTTGGATCAGCCGATTCGAGGAATAACAGCTGTGCCTGAACGATGTTGGCAATGTAATCATCGATTGGAGTACCCAAAAAGATGATGCGATCCATCATCAGACGTGAAAACACATCCATCGAAGCTACA
>JAJZSZ010000038.1 GCA_021849365.1 Bacteroidota bacterium
GGCAACCCTAATTTTCGATCCGCCCAAACTCATAAAGAAGTCGACGTAAGGGTCCATACGTCCGGCGGTTGTCGGTCCAAAACTTCCTGAAGCCATTCCTTTCGGAGTTTTTGCCGGTCCGGCGTAATAAACCGGGTAGCGTTTCAGGTATTCTGGCATTGGCTGTCCGGCATCAAGCATTTCTTTCAGGCGAAGGTGAGCCATGTCGCGGGCTACAATCAAAGTTCCTGAAAGGTTCAGTCGAGTTTTGATTGGGTATTTCGATAAGGTTTTCAGCACTTCTTCCATTGGCTGATCCAAATCGATGTCAACAGCAGGTTGCATGTGTGGTGCTGCAGCTGGCAGGAAGCGAGCCGGATTTTTTTCCAGTTCTTCGAGGAAAATTCCGTCTTCAGTAATTTTTGCCTTGATGTTACGGTCGGCCGAGCAACTAACGCCCAAACCTACCGGACATGAAGCTGCATGGCGTGGCAAACGAATTACACGCACATCATGTACGAAATATTTACCACCGAATTGTGCACCCAATCCGCATTCCTGGGCAATCTTTTCAATTTTGGCTTCCCATTCCAAATCACGGAAAGCTTGTCCGCCTTCGTTTCCTTCAGTTGGAAGATGATCGAGATAACCAGCCGAAGCTTTTTTCACCGTGGCCAGATTAGCTTCAGCTGAAGTTCCGCCAACTACAAAAGCCAGGTGGTAAGGTGGACAGGCTGATGTTCCTAAATCCATAATTTTTTCCCTGATGAACTTAGTCAGGTTTTCTTCGGTCAACAACGATTTTGTTTGCTGATACAAGTATGTTTTGTTGCCCGAACCACCACCTTTGGTAATGAACAGAAATTCGTATGAATTTCCTTTTTCGGCATAAATATCAATCTGGGCAGGAAGGTTATTTCCTGTATTTTTCTCGTCGAACATATTAAACGGAACTACCTGGGAATAACGCAGGTTGCGTTCCTGGTAAGTGTCGAAAATTCCTTTTGAAAGGTGTTCGGCATCATTGGCCCCGGTATAAACGTCTTCGCCTTTTTTACCAAGCACGATGGCAGTTCCTGTGTCCTGACAGGTTGGAAGTTCGCCTTCGGCTGAAACTACCTGGTTCAGAAGCATGGTATATGCTACAAAACGATCGTTATCAGTAGCTTCCGGATCCTGAAGAATTTTTGCCAGTTTTTCGAGGTGAGCTGCACGAAGGTAGAACGAAACATCGGTAAAAGCTTCTTTAGCCAGAAGCTCAAGTCCTTCAGGAGCCACTTTTAAAATCTTACGACCATCAAATTCAACAGTCGAAACAAAATCTTTAGTTAAAAGACGATACGTGGTGGTATCTTTCTTTATTGGAAATGGTTTTTGGTAAGTGAATTTAGACATTTTATTGTGCTGTAAATGAGTGATAAAATAAAATAGATTCAGATAAAACGTTGCCGTTTAAAACGGAAACAAATATAGTTAATCCACAAGGATTAAGAGTTAATTTAAGGTCAGCAATTCATACACACTGCGAGTTTTAACAAAAAATTCAGAAGATGAATCTGAATATTACTACCTACAAACCACTGTTCAAGTTTTCACAATTAGAATTATTCTATATTTGCGCGATTAGTTAAAAAATTGATTTACTGGCACAAATATTTATCGCAAAAACTGAAATAATGAACGTTCTAAACCGAAGGAAAGCTCTTCAATCCCGTTTTGGAGGTATTTTACTACTCTATCTTGTTTTTGTTTCTATTTCACTGGTCAGCCGAACTGTATTATTTTTAATGTCGGTTTCCGACATCAGTTTTAACCCCTTTTACATCCTTTGGTCTTATGTTGCCGGATTGTTCATGGATACCGTGGCTTTTTCGTATTTCATGATTCCGTTTGTACTGTTTCAGATGTTTGTTCCCGACAAGGTTTTTAATTCCGGAGTTCATCGTTTTCTTGCCTACGCAAGTTATTTTATTACCTTTTTTATTTTGCTGTTCAATGGCGTTTCCGAATATTTTTTCTGGGAGGAATTCGGTGTCAGGTACAATTTTATTGCAGTTGACTACCTGGTTTATACCACTGAGGTTTTGGGGAATATAAAAGAATCGTACCCATTACCGTTACTGATTTCAGGAATACTTGCCATTGATATTGCACTTACTGCTATTGTTGTTAAAAAGAAATTGTTAGAGGATTCGTTGGCCTCAAAAACCAATCTGAAGATCAGGCTGAAAACTGGATTTGCCTTACTTTGTCTGCCCATTATCTCGTTTCTCCTGATTAAAAATACAACTGTTGAATTTACAGGTAACCGTTACAACAACGAGTTGGCTAAAAATGGCATCCATTCATTGTTTGCTGCTTTTTTAAATAATGAGCTTGATTATGAGACTTTTTATGCCACCCGGTCAAATGAAGAGAATTTCAAACAATTACGCGGTTTGCTGAAAACTACAAACAGTGAATACCTCAGCAACGAAACATTTGATATAACCCGAAAAATCAGCAATCAGGGCGAAGAAAAAAAGTACAACGTGGTTTTTATTACAGTTGAGAGTTTGAGTGGCGAGTTTTTAAATTACAAGGGAAGTAAGTTGGGTAAATTAACTCCTAATCTGGATGCTTTGGCCGATAGTTCGTTGTTTTTCAATAATTTGTATGCTATAGGTACCCGCACTATTTATGGTTTGGAAGCTGTAACCTTGGGAGCACCGCCCAAACCAGGGCAGAGTGTCATTAAACGACCAAACAGCGAAAATCTGTTTTCCATTGGGCGCATTTTTAAGCAGCGAGGGTACGACCTGAAATATATTTATGGCGGAAATGGTTACTTCGATAATATGAATGCGTTCTTCTTTGATAACGGTTACCAGATTATTGACGACGGAGATTTTGACGACGGAGATATTACATTTAAAAATGCATGGGGTGTTTGCGATCAGGATTTGTTTAACCGTACTTTGAAAGAATGCGATAAGTCGTATGCCAGCGGCAAACCTTTTCTGAATCATTTAATGACCACGTCAAACCATCGTCCGTTTACTTATCCCGATGGTATGATTGATATTCCTTCGCATTCGGGCAGGCCGGGAGCTGTTAAATATTGCGATTTCGCTATTGGCGAATTTATCCGGAAAGCAAGTGAAAAACCTTGGTTTTCAAATACGTTGTTTGTAATTGTTGCCGATCATTGCGCCGGAAGTGCCGGACAGGCTGAATTACCTTTCATGGAGTACCAGATTCCATTTCTGATTTATAACCCGGGCATTGTTCGCCCGATGCAAATTGGCAAACTCTGCAGCCAGATTGATGTAGCTCCTACGCTTCTGGGAATAATGAACTGGAGTTACGATACTAAATTTTTCGGGAAAGACATCCTGAAAATGACTCCGGAAGAGGAACGTGCATTTATTTCGAATTACCAGAAACTAGGTTTTATCAAGAACAACCGACTTTCGATATTAAGTCCGCAGCAGAAGATAACTCATTATATCATTGATCCTGAAAAGGGCGAAATGAAAGCAGAAAGCAAAGACACTGAAATAGAAAATGAAGCTATAATATATTATCAGAGTGCAAATTACGTGTACAAAAATAAGCTTAACAGGTGGAACTAATAATTCGCATAGCAAGTCGATCACTTTCAGATAAAAGATATTACATCTTATTCATACTGATTTTGTTTGCAGTTGTAAAAGTCAATGGCGAATCGAAACGGGATACACTGATAAATAAAGCATGGCGCGATACATTTAAAATACGGAAGGCTCAGGTTTTCAGCACTCAGGAAGCCCGTATGGTTTATTTGCACCCCAAACCTTTTCAGTTTGTCAAAAATGTACCATCTGATATTTACCAGATGGGCAAAACAGCATTCTCGAAGAAGAATCTGCCCAAATTGGGAATTATCCTTGCCGGTTCTGCTTTGCTGGTTGCTGTTGATCAGCCTGTAACTGATGCATCTCAGCAGTTTGGACGGTTCATTCACCTTAATCCCGACAGAAGATCGAATACGGTTATTCAGTTTGATATTGGTAGTTTTCATGTAAATGCAATGGAAGTTCCTGATAATTTGAATTCTACGTTTTACTATCTTGGTGAAGGTTGGGGAAGCATGTTAATAGCCGGAGGATTATACAGTTATGGATTGATTGCCAATGATTACCGGGCACTTCAAACTACTTCGCAAATAGCTGAATCAATTTTTGCATTGGGCATAACCACCCAGTTCTTGAAACGAATTACCGGTCGCCAAAGTCCGTTTAGAGCCATGGAAAGCTCTGATCCTGTTCCGGGGGGAGACTGGCATCCGTTTCCGGCTCCTTCCAGATACCAGAAAAGCGTTTCAAACTACGATGCATTTCCTTCGGGGCATATGGCTACCGCAATGGCTACGCTTACCATCCTGGCCGAAAATTATCCGGATAATAAGTACATCAAACCAGTGGGTTACTCTCTTCTGGGAGTGCTGGGTTTTGCCATGCTCAACAACGGTGTTCATTGGATAAGCGACTATCCTTTAGGTTTGGCAATCGGATACACCTGCGGAAAGATTGTTTCGGCAAGAGGACATCAGATAATTCCGTGTTTGAGTACGAAAAAAGGTGCAAGTTCTGCCCTATTACCTACTTATTTGGGTAATGGAAGTGTGGGCTTGAGTTACCGGTCAACGTTTTAGATTGCGCGGCTCTACTCATAAAAAGCCTCCTGAAAAATTATTTTCAGGAGGCTTTTTGCTGTATATGACCTGATTACTTTGCTTCAGCTGTTTCTTTTTCGGGAAACAAAACTGAGAACAAGACACTTAAAACGAGTGTGGCCGCAATAAAATATAGCGAGTACGAAGATTTGAATCCAATTTCGTCGAGCCAGTGATGGGCCAGTAATTTAACGCCGACAAATATTAACAAAACGCTCACTCCAACATTCAGGAATCTGAATTTATTAACCATATTAGCTAACAGGAAGAACAAAGAACGAAGTCCGATAATTGCAAAAATATTAGAGAAAAATACCACAAACGGGTCTAGCGAAACTGAAAATACCGCCGGGATTGAGTCAAGTGCAAAAATCACATCGGTAAATTCAACCAGCACAACAACAATCATTAATGGCGTAAAATATACTTTCTTATTATAGTTGTAAGCAAATTTATCGCCGTGGTAATCTTTCGAAATATTGAGGTAGCGCGATAGAAATTTAACAATAGGTGAATCGTGTGGATCGCTTGTAGTTTCATCTTTTTTAAACAGAATCTTCGCTCCCTGAAACACCAGAAATGCGCCGAAAACATAGAGAATCCAGGCAAACTTATGAATTAATGCTGCTCCGGCAAAAATGAAGATGAAACGCAGGATAATGGCTCCCAAAACTCCCCAGAATAGTACTGTTTTGTAGTTCTTCTGCGGAACAGAATATCCCTGAAGTATCAGTAAGATAACGAATACATTATCGATTGAAAGGGTTTGCTCGATGAAATAACCTGCTAGATAACTCATCGACATGTTGTTGCGGTATTCGGCCAGCATTCCTTCAAAATCTGAAGAACTAAACTTCAGGCCGGGAGCATATTTTGTTATTATATCCGAAAGTTCGGCAGGTGTTTCAATGCCATGAAGCATGTGTCCGTAATACTTAAGAAACACATAAAAGCCCATTGAAAGAGCGAACCAGATACTGCTCCATCCCAGAGCTTCTTTGGTTGAGACAATATGGGAGTTTCGTCCGACAACAAGTAAATCAATCATCAGAACCGCAAGGATCAGCAGTAAGAAACCACCAAGTAAAACGATTTCAGTCGAGAACATATCTAATTAATTTTAGTAACACCACCCGAAACAACAAATTTCATCACTTCCGAAGGACTCTGATCTATCAGAATTACAGAGCTTTCCGGTACCATCATCATTTCGCCGTTGATGCTGTATGAAAAAGGAAAATAGACAGCAACCATACCAGGCATTCCGAACTCTTCCAATTTTTTTTCAGTAATAAACCCGATCTTCCACAAATTGTTTTCCTTGTCCATGCAAACCCGAACAGGTACAGTAAATTTCTTTTCCTTACCGACAAAAGCTGTAAACAGGTCATTTATAGATGTATAGATTACATTTAATAATGGAAGTCGTTTCAGTAGCCTGCGGGTAAACCAGGTAAAAGGTTGAACAATAATGGTTTGACCGATCAAGCCAAGAAGCGTTAGTGTGATGAATAAGGCGACTATTCCAATTCCCGGAATATCAAGTTTATAATGCTCTTTTAAAGGGTCGCCAATTAATCTGTCGGCATAATTAAACATCAGAAAAACAGTATAAAGAGTAACTGCCAATGGCCCTAAAAGAAGCAATCCCTGCAGAAAATAGGTAAATAACCGTTTCATTGAGTGAATAATTTGTTTTAATTGACTTATTGGGGCCTTTTTTGTTTAAAAACTGATAATATCAATCAGGCCTTTTAACATTTTTGCGAAAGATACAACATTTACCCCTTTAAACTCGGAATAAACTTTTAGTCAAGTTCGATAAATTGTTGATATTTTAATAAACAAACAGGTTATCTGAATTGTATATGCACATAAAACAGAGCGATGAAACGGGTTGGATTAATTATTTTGGTTGCATTAGCAATAGTTGTTAATGGTCAGGATAAAAACAAACAAAAAAGGGAAACAACAATGAAATTCAATGAACTTACTGAATTTGAGAAGTTTGTTATAGAAGATAAAGGAACAGAACGGCCTTTTACAGGGATTTACTACAACCACAACGAGCCAGGAACTTATGTGTGCAAAAAATGCAATGCACCACTCTATCGTTCGGCAGATAAGTTTGATGCACATTGTGGATGGCCTAGTTTTGACGATGAAATAAAAGGCGCAGTCAAACGCACCCTGGATGCCGACGGACGTCGCACAGAGATTACCTGTGCCAGGTGTGGGGCCCATTTGGGTCATGTTTTTTTTGGTGAAGGGTTTACTCTTAAGAACACCCGCCACTGTGTGAACTCCGTATCGTTGAATTTTGTTCCTGAAACAAAAAATAAATAGTCAATCATTAGTATAAATTACTGATTGACTATTTATTAATTGTTATTACCGGAAGTCTTTATTTCTTTTCATCGACCAATGCAATTCCGTCGAGATAATAAACTGGAACATAACCTTCTTTGCTATCAGCCAGCTTTTGGTCCATTTCTTCCAGCTTTTTAGCTTGCGAGGTGCTGTCGTGTTTACCGCCATCAACCGAATGAAGTGCTGGCCCATCGTGCCCCAGAGCGTGATTTTTATTTGCAGATTCACCAGCTTCGGCTGATTTTTTCATTTCAGCCAAATCTTCCTCGCTAAGCTGAACTTCGCGTAAAATACCCCGAACCTGAATATCGCTTCCCATTTGTTCCTGAGTGAACGAACCGATTGTACCGGCTTCAATTCTCAAGCTAATATCTTCGGTACTTCCCATAATAAAACAACGGGCACCAGCTTCCTTACACACATGAGTTACGGTTCCTTTCACCAAAACTTCTTTTCCTACAAGTTCTTTTCCTTTGGTTTGAATCTCATCAACCGACAGTGCTATGGTTTGTGCTTGTTTTTCATCTTTCTTTTGAGTGCTTTGGCTTGTGCACGAAAATAAAACTGCTACAGCCAATAGGGCGAATAATGTTTTTTTCATTGGTCTATTGATTTTTTGTTTGGAGTTAAGTTAAGAAAAAGAGAATACATAAAAAAGGAATAATGATGCCTAAAGCAGTTAACCAAAGGCCACGGCCTTTTATTCCGTACTTACCTTTCAGCAGAAATAAGCCTGAGACTGCGACGAACAGCAGGAAAACAGCCATTGCATCGGAAATCCAAATCCAGATTCGATCGGTTTGAGCCAGGTGTATGCGGTTGATTTGAAACCAAAATGGGCGCTTTTTTAGCAACTCCAATTCAGCTTTTCCTTCGAGTGGTGTGTAAATTACAGTACCTTCCTGAACAAATATTTTAATAGTGGCATCTTTGGTAATAAAATGCTTTTTGTAAACCGGTTTATTCGTGAATTTTTGGAGTAGCGAACTGATTTCGGTCTTTGAGTATTCCATTTGGTCGTTTGCCGGAACAGAAATTTCTTCTGTAATAACCGAATAATGCGGGTTCCAGTCCTGCCGGTGATTCATGGCAATGCCTGAAACAGTATAAATGAAGGTTATTCCAACGACAAAGTAGCCAAAATCACGGTGAAGCGATCGCAGTATTTTACGAAAATTCATAATAATTCGCATGTTATTTCAATACTTCAAAATAAAACTAAAATCCGGTCATCCCAAAATTAATTATTATGATTTTCAGTTACAATCTGATAGACTTCTTCGTATGTTTTGGCATCCATTAATTTGGCACGCAGGACGGCAGCCCCGGCAAAATCACTGGTGTATATTTTATAAAAGCGCTTCAGAATGTTCAGGTTCTTTTTGCCGCCCCAATTTTGCTCGAAAAGCTTTGTATGAAGTAAAAGTTGCTCCAGCTTTTCGGTTTTGGGAAGTGCCGTTTTCTCAGGATCGAAAAACCACGGATTGTGAAAGATCCCACGCCCGACCATAATACCATCCAGCCCGTGTTTCAGGCACAATTCGTTGCCCTGCGCAACCGACAATACATCGCCGTTTCCCAGAAATTTAGTTTCAGGATTGATTTGGTCACGCACGTGGGCGCCTTTGGCAATTTCATTCCAGTCTGCTAATCCGTCAGATTGCTGCTTTTGCGTGCGTCCATGCAGAATTACTGCGGCTGGCTTGGTTTCCATGATGTTGGCGATCCAGTTTTCTGTATCGTGAGATTTAATTCCAGTACGCGTTTTTACCGAAACGGGTAAATGTGTGGCTTCTTTAGTAGCCAGAACAATTTCTTTGGCAAGGTTGGGTTCGTTAATTAGAGCCGAGCAGCAACCATTCTTCACAACATTTTTCACCGGACAGCCCATGTTGATGTCTAATCCGTCGAATTCGTATTCTGAGGTAATTTCAGCAGCAATCTTGTGGAAAAGTTCTGGCTTTCGTCCCCATATCTGCGCTATTAGCTTGATATTCTTTTGCTTCAGGATTTGCCTTTCCGATTCGCTGACAATGAGCCGCTCTCCCACCCGTTTTTTACCAACAGGATGACTCATGCCATCAACCGAAGTGAACTCTGTATATAAAATATGCAGAAATTGTGGATCCGAAAGTCGGGCAACCACTTCGCGAAATGAAGTATCAGTTACATCTTCCATCGGAGCTAAGGCAAAAATGGGCTTTTGAAGATCTTTCCAGAAATTTGTCATGTTAAGCGGTCACATTTTCTCCTGAATAATTTTCGGAAGTCGCAAAATTAGTCTTTTTTGCCAGTAGGAAACTTTTACAGTAAAGCCGGCTGTTCCCGAATTTCCGGTTTTGACTATTTTTCAAAATTACTTTTTCTTCTTCCGGGGCATTTTTAATAGTGCTGCAGGTATCAGAACAGCAACCATCGTATTTTTTTGCACATTCTGGACATTGAATAAATAAGATGTGACACGAATCATTGGCACAATTCACATGCGTATCGCACAGTTTTCCGCATTGGTGACAGTGTGCAATAATTTCTCCGTTAACCGACTCTCCCAGCCTTTCGTCAAATACAAAGTTCTTACCTACAAAATTCGACTCAAGGTTTAGTTGCTTAATTTGCCGGGCATATTCCAAAATACCGCCATGCAATTGGTTTACATCCGAAAATCCGTGATGCTTTAGATAAGCACTTGCTTTTTCGCACCGGATACCACCTGTGCAGTAGAGCAAAATCTTTCGATCTTTTTGGCCGGCAAGCATATCAGTAACCATCGAAATTTCTTCCCGAAAAGTATCTGCTTCGGGGCATATCGCTCCTTTAAAATGGCCAATCTCCGATTCGTAATGATTGCGCATATCTACTACAACATGTTCACCAGATTCAACCAGTTCATGAAATTCTGCTGCATTCAGGTGATTTCCAACATTGGTTACATCAAAGGCATTGTCATCGAGCCCATCAGCGACTAATTTGGGCCTGACCTTTATTGTAAGTTTATAAAATGATTTCCCATCATCTTCAATCGCAAATTTTATCGGAATCTGATCAAATATGGGATATTTACGAAGTGTTTCGAGGAACATATTGAAATTGTGCTCCGGAACACTCATTTGGGCGTTTATCCCTTCACGGGCAACGTAAATTCGTCCAAAACAATTTAATTCAGACCAGTCCTGGTAAAGCAGGTCACGAAAATGCTGAGGATTGTTGATAATGAAGTAACGGTAAAATGATACTGTTTTTCGGGTGAAATCTTCATTTAATAATCTTTCTTTCAGTATCTTGCTATCGATGATGTTGTAGAGACGCATACTTTTTTGCCACAAAATTAAACGTTTTATATTAATTTAAGACAAAAAAGTCCGTTATTATTTAGGACTGTTTGTGTCGGAATGACTGGCATTTCTCATAATTCGAAGGATATTGTATTGTTTTGTAATACTGGTAAGCCGTGCCGGCATAATGATATTATAAAACATACGTCGAAAAAAATAAAACTGATAAACAGCTATTTAGAGTAACATTATTTCATCTGGATTTTCAACATTAATAAATTCTTAAAAAATCTTAAATGGAGTAATAAAATAACTGTTATATTCGTGACGGTTTTAAAAATAATGAACCTTTTCTCTTTTAACCAATATCTATTTTCCGATCGAACTAAACTAAATTTGAAGAAAGGATTATCAGTAAATGATAATCCTTTTCGTTTTTATAAAAAAACAGTCAAATACAGCGTTTAATTCTAGTTCCGATTTTGAAGCAGTTCAATCACCCGCTGTAGTTTATCAGTTACTTCTTTGGCAATGGGCATAAGCTGGGCATTCTCAACGGCCATCATTGCTGCAAGCGGATCAACTATTGCTACGTCAATTTGATTTTCTCCTTGTTCAGTTACAACCACATTACAGGGAAGCATAATACCAATTAAATCTTCGGTTTGTAAAGCTTTGTAGGCAAACGATGGATTACAGGCACCTAAAATTTTATATTTTTTAAAGTCTACACCCACTTTTTCTTTTAACCTGGCCTGCATATCAATTTCGGTTAATACCCCAAATCCTTCTGTTTTCAGTGCTTCAGCGGTTTTAGCCATCGCATCATCAAAACTGGTATTCAAGGTTGCTTTAAAATAGTAGCTCATAATTTTCTGATTTATTAATAGGTGTTCTTCTTAATTCTATTTTTTGCCTTTGGTATTTATTCCCAAAGGAAGATAGAGCGGACAAAAGCTAATCAGGCTCGTTAGTGCAAAAATTATAGCCACTGCAAGCAATACAATTCCTAAAGTACCTGTAATTACTTTGGCGAAAAACAAAACAGCCAATACTACGGCAACCAATATCCTGATTACCTTGTCAATAGTTCCCATGTTCTTTTTCATAACCTGATTTTTAAGTTTATAATTTACAACCATTAACATCTTCCTCTTGCACACGGACTATTCATGAGAAAATAACCCATAAATCCGCCCCAAACTGTACTCATAACCGGACTGCTCGTGATAGCGCACTGGCCAGATGAACAACCCACAAAGTGATAATACAAATAGCCTGCAATTGCTCCAACAAACACTGGAACAACTTGTTTCCAGAAGTTCCATGTTTTATAGAACGGTTTTCCTGGTTTTATTTCGGCATCATTTTCCATTTTATTATCCTTTATTGATTCTGGATTGAAGCCTGAACCACGGGCCCCCGTTGTAAACATCGGCAACGCCTCTTCCTTTGAGTACACTTTTAGCCATAGCACTTCTGGAGCCTGAGGCGCAGCATGTAATTATCGGTTTCTTTTTTACTTTCAGCTTATCGGCATTGTTCGCAATTTTTTCAACCGGAATATTCACCGAACCCCTAATGTGTCCTGAATTAAACTCACCAATAGTACGAACGTCCACAATAATGGCGCCTTCGCGCACCAATTGGGCATAGTCAACCGACTTTATACCAAAAATTTTCTTAATTAATTCAATCATAGTTGTTTGTTATAGATTTATGCTTTGTATTTTAAACTTCCATTGGGGCAAATGGCCACACATTCGAGACATTTCGAGCAGGTGTAGCTGTCGCCGGGCTTTAGCTTTGCAGGTTTGTACAAGCTGTATTTTTCGGGCTCCATCGCTACGATGTAGCATTTTTTGTCGCAAACGCCGCAGTTTTTACAGGTACTTTCATTCAGTTTAATTCTGAAAATCGAATATTTGTTCAGCACTCCCGATATCCAGGCAATGGGGCACCCTACTTTGTGGTACTGATACATTTGCCTGATTTTACCGTCATTTCCGCCAAAGCCCATCATCATTTCCATGATTAGTCCCATTGGGCATACCCAGCGACAAAATACTTTCCCGAAGATGACTCCCAGAATAACACCATACAATAAAATAAACCACAGTGAGATATGAAACTGCGAGATGGCTATATACATCGAAATTCCCAAAGCCGACAGTATAATCATGCGGTTTTTAACCAGCTTTATTAACAGTTTTCTCAATTTTTTCCGTTTTAAATACTCATTTGCTCGCTACCGAATCATGATTAATCAAAGCCTTGAAATAATCGCTTTCGTGGCAACCTTCTACAATTTGTACCAGTTCACCGTTTTCGAACAACAAAAGAGCCGGTTCTCCGTCTGATTCGTGAAGAGTGCGTATCTCACTCACCTGAGTCAAATCGGCAATGCAGACCAATGTATTTTGACTCAGGAATGAAGCTTCGGTAATGCTCCTGAAAGCACATCTCGACGATTCTTTTTCCGGATTATGAATCAATAAAGCAACATGATTGCGCCCTTCCATTTTGCGCATAAAATCGGTTAGCGAGCTAATGTTTTGCATAAGTATTTGGTTTTAAGGTTATCGGCGCATCATCATCTGCATGATTCCACCAGCATTTTTCACATTGGTGAAACCCATTTGAGCCAAAGCTCGCTGTGCGTAAGCTGATCGCGCTCCCGAAGCGCAATAGAGCGTGATATCGCGCGTTTTGCTGCCCAGTTCTCCAATTCTTGCCTGAAGTTCGTCCAACGGAATATTTACCGCTCCCGGATAAGCTCCCGATTGGAATTCTTCAGGAGTGCGCACATCAACCACAATCGGGTTGGATGTGGATGCGCTGCCTTGAGCCGGGCTGTTTCTGCGAGCCATCATGGCAGCAATTCCACCTCCGTTTTTCACATTCAGGTAGCCAATCTGGCTCAACATTCGCTGTGCATAGGCCGACCTTGCCCCAGAAGCGCAGTAAACCACGATCTCTCGGTTGGCATTATTGCCCAATTCCATGTATCGTTCTCCTAATTCATCTAGTGGAATATTAATGGCCTCAGGATAAGCACCTCCTGCAAATTCTTCCGGAGTGCGAACATCGACAATTATTAACGAAGTAATGTCATTCGCTTTCTTTGCGGCGGTTTTTTCCTGCGATTGGCTTTCCTGTTCGCCAATCGATTTGGTTTCGACTGGAAGCAAGTTAATTTGCAAATGTTTGAATCCGGTAGCACGCGCCTGACGCTGCAACGAGGTGTGTCCACCCGAGATATTGACAACTTCTTTGAAGCCTGCACCAAGCAAAGTTCGCAATGCCTGATGTCCTTTTTTACCAGTTTCGTCGTAAATAATGATTGTTCGGTTTGCCGGAATCGATTGCTTTTGTTGGGTCAATACTTCCAGCGGAATGTGAATTGCTCCCTTTACGTGGCTTTTCTCGAAAGCGAAAACATCGCGAACATCAACAAATACGGGATTCTTTTCAGCAATCAACTGGTCGAGTTCCGAAGCTGTAACCGATGGGCTAAAGCCTGAAATACGGTTCTCGGCGGCGTAGGCGGCCATATTGATAGCGTCGTTAGCTGTGCCTATTGGCGGCGAGTAAGCAAAATCAATGTCGGCCAAATCACTCACAGTCAGCTTAGCTGCTGCGGCAGTAGCTATTACATCCAGACGCTTATCGGCACCTTTGTAACCTGCTGTTTGTCCGCCCAGGATAACACCTGTTTTGCGGTCGTAAACCAGCATTGCGGTAACGGTTTCGGCACCTGGATAATACGACGTATGATGTTCTTTATGAACCACAATGGCATCGGCATCAATGCCTTCGTTGCGGGCCTGTTTAAGCGAAAGTCCGGTAATTCCGGCAACCGCTTCAAAAACACGCACTACTGAAGTGCCGATTGAGCCTTTGTAGGCATGGTTTCCGCCTAAGGCATTTTCGGCAGCAATTCGGCCTTGTCGGTTAGCCGGACCAGCCAGCGGAATTCGCACTTTTTTGCCGTTAATGCGGTGCTCTATCTCCACCATATCGCCAGCGGCAAAAATATCAGGATCAGAAGTTTGCAATTGCATATTGACCAGCAGACCGCCTGACTGGCCAATCTCTAAACCGGCTTCTTTTGCCAACTGCAAAGTGGGACGCACACCAATGGAAAGCAACACCATGTCGGCGTCCAGAACTTTACCGTTATCGAGTTTTACACTTCGTTGTTTAATTTCGGTAACGCCTGCACCGGTATGTAAACCAACGCCATAAGCCAATAATTCGTTTTCGATGAATCCGGCGGTTTCGGCTTCCATAATGGCCATTACATGAGGCATCATTTCAACCACATTTACTTTCAATCCGCGTTTTACAAGCGCTTCAACCATTTCCAGACCAATAAAGCCGCCACCAACAACCACGGCCGTTTGAGGTTTCTTTTCGGTCAGGAAATTGGATATCTGATCCATGTCGCTCAATGTCCATAAGCTGAAAACGTGGCCTAAATCAGCTCCTGGCAAATTGGGTTTTATGGGTCGTCCGCCCTGTGCCAGAATAAGCTTGGTATATTCAAAAACTTTTTGTTCGCCGCTGCGGGTATCCATAGCCTTTACCTGATGAGCATCGCGGTCGATGGCTGATACAATGGTATTTATATGAACTTCAACATTATATTGTTCGTTGAAACTTTCAGGGCTCTGAAGAATGAGCTTCGAACGACTTTTAATATCCCCGCCAATGTAGTATGGTAAACCACAATTAGCGAACGAAATATCAGGTCCGGCTTCGAGCATTACAATTTTAGCATCCGGGGAAATGCGGCGCACTTTGGCTGCCGCTGTCGCCCCGGCTGCAACTCCCCCTATAATTACTATCTTTTCCATTTCTGTTCTCATTTTTAAATATTTATGTCTTCAATAGTTGAATATCTTTTAATCTTATTAACTCACTTTTGCAATTTCCTTGAGTAAAAATTCTTTCGATTTTATTCCTACAAAACGATTCACTTCTTTTCCGTCTTTGAATAACACCATTGTTGGTATATTCCTGATTTTAAACTCTGTTGCCAGATTCTGATATTGCTGAATATCGATTTTCCCAACATGAGAATTACCATTCAGTTCAGAAGCCACATCGTTTAAAACGGGCGCCATCATTCGGCAGGGAGCACACCAGCTCGCCCAGAAATCGACCAATACCACTTTCCCTTTTGTTTTCTGCCTGAAGTTTTGGTCGGTCAAAGTCAATACATCTTTATGGTCGGCAACCAGTGGTGTATTTTTTATTTTGGCCATTGCAATCGAACGCATTACAAAAAAGCCAACGATTAAAGTGCTGATAATAATGAGAGTAGTTTCCATCTTCTTATTGATTAAGCAATTGTGTTAACAGGTAATATTTCGTTTAAAAATTTCTTTAGCTGTGCTTTTGTCTGCAATCCGCCAACCGATTTTACCGCTTCACCTCCGTTGTAAAAAGTAGTGAATGGTATTTCTTCCAGGTTTTTAACCTCAGGCCGTTCGTGAAAAAAGTAAAACTCGGGGTTATCGTATTCCATATCAAAAAATTTGATTTGCCTATATTCTTCGCCCAACTCTTCAATAGCACGATAAACAGGAATGCATAATGGCCCCATTCGTCCACAAATAACCACCACATTTTCGTTTTTACTGATGACTTTGCTAAATTCGTCAGCCGTTTCAATATGTTCCAGATTAGTGTACAACATGGCATAGCTTTTAAGAATTGTTATGGTACAAAGTTAGATTAGCCCAGAGTGCTGTGAAAGAAAATGAGGTTGAACGAAATCCGACTCAGGATTGAACTGCGACAACTTTTTTATTGATTTGAAACTCCATTTGTGCTCACTCGAAGTATAATTCTAACTTTACAGGCCAAATAGATTTTAGTTTAAATTATGAAACCTATCATCGAAACCGATCAGGAGTTCATTTGCGATATTCAAGCTCCTTGTTTTCAGATGCTTTCGCCGGAAGAGGCAGAACTGGTAAAAGCAAGCAAAACGCAGGTTCTGTTCCGCAAAGGTGACAACCTGACCAAGCAGGGTGCTTTTGCATCGTATGCATTGTTTGTAATCAATGGTTTGGCCAAGCAGTATATTGAAGGAGACAGCTCTAAAAACTTTAATCTCAGGATAATAAAGCCGGGAGAATTTGTGGGGCTTTCCGCCATTTTTACAAAAAATACGTTCAACTACTCGTCGATTGCTTTGACTGACTGCCAGGTGTTTCTGGTTGAAAAAGACGCCATTACTTCAGTTATTAAGCAGAATGGATTGTTCGGTTTTAACATGATTAAGCGTTACTGTGAGCAGAATGCCAATCTTTTTGACACCTTGCGGACTGTGATGTACAAACAGATGAACGGGCGTTTGGCTGATACTTTGTTGTATATCGATAGTCTTAAACCTGAATATCCGGATGTTTTTCAGTTATTGTCGCGAAAAGACATTGCTGACTTTTCAGGTATTTCAACCGAAAGTGCTGTAAAACTGCTGAAAAGCTTCGAAAAAGATGGATTGATTGAGTTAAATGAAAAGGATATTGTTTTACTCAATCACAGGGAATTGACAGAAATAAGTAAAAAAGGATAATTTAAGTGAATTTTTCATGGAATTTTGAGCCAAACTAGCTCAATGTAATTTTAAAACAGAACTCAAATTAGTTATTGATAAAACTTTCTGGCATGTACAATTTTAGATGGACGAATTTATTAGCATTGCTATTTATTTTAATGATATTCAGCTCGTTTAAGCAGGTTTCAGCGCCTTTAAACCAGGGCACCTGGAGAGGAGTATTTAAGCTTCCGGCAAATGAAATTCCGTTTATGTTTGAAATAAAAAGCAAAGGTTCTGACAGCATTTCTGTGTTTCTGATTAACGGGGCCGACCGGTTTCCAATTAGGCACGTTAGTTACCGAAACGATTCAATAACTATCCCGGTTGATCTATATGATACTGTGTTGAAAGCCAAAGTTTCCGGAAACACAATGCAGGGACGGCTCTTTAAATTAAACACAGCAAAACCCGATTCCGGAGTTCCGTTTAATGCAGTATGTGGCAAATTGCCTCGCTTTGCTGAGAGCACCGTTTCGCCTTCGGTTTCACTTCAGGGTACATGGGATATGGTAATTGGTACTGGGGAAGATGCAGAAAAAACAGTTGGAATATTCGAGCAAAAGGGATCGATACTTACCGGATCGATTCTCACCACTACCGGTGATTACCGTTTCTTTGAAGGAGTTGTTCGAGGAAAGAACTTTGAATTATCGGCATTTGGCGGATCGACTCCGTATTTACTGAAAGGTGATTTTAGCAGCAACGATGCCTTTTCAGGAGAGTTTGTAACACCTCGCAAAACAATTAAAATAGAAGGTAAACGTAATCCGAATGCAGCTTTACCCGATGCCTATAAGGTATCGTACCTGAAAGAGGGTTATTCTACAATCGCTTTCTCCTTCCCTAACCTGGATGGTAAAATGGTTTCGCTTGCCGATCAGGCCTACAAAGGGAAAGTGGTTATTGTTACCATATTGGGAAGCTGGTGCCCCAACTGCCTCGATGAGAACAAGTTTTTATCAGGCTGGTATAAGGAAAATCGCAGTCGTGGAGTAGAAATTATAGGCTTAGGGTTTGAGCGCAAGAATGACTTCGAATCCGCTAAAAAAACATTGGGAAGTTTAAAAGCCAGACTGGGAATTGAATACGAAATTTTGTTTGCAGGCCAGTCTGGAACCGAATCTGCATCAAAAGCTCTTCCGCAGTTAAATGGTATTTCGTCGTTCCCTACTACTATTTTTATCGACAAAAAAGGAAACGTTCGCAAAGTTCATTCAGGATTTAGCGGCCCTGCAACCGGCAAGTTTTTTGAAGAGTTTAAAACCGAATTCAATCAGTTAATTGATGAGCTTGTAAATGAAAAATAGCTTAACGTTCTGATTTTGATGCTAAAATAAAAGTCCCTGTAATTTAAATTATTACAGGGACTTTTTGTTTGATGTGTATGGCTTATAAAAAGTTAAAAGTACACTTGTATTGTGTCATTATTTTCTTGATAGCCAGGACTTAACCGAATTGCCAGCATTTTTTGCGCTTCCGCCCTTGATGGCAATTCCAGGCAGCACATTAGCATTCGGGCATAGCTTTCGGATGTCGCGTTCGCTGTTTCCCAGCCCACTGCCTTCATGGGTGCAGAAGGGAATAATCGTTTTTCCTGAGAAATCGTATGATTCGAGGAAAGTGAAAACTGCCATTGGAAAAGTTCCCCACCAGTTTGGATAACCAAGGTAAATCACATCGTATAAATCCATTTGATCAACCACGCGGATAAGTTCAGGCCGGGCGTTTTTCCGTTTCTCCTCCATAGCTACATTGGTCGTTTCGGTATAATCTTCAGGATAGGTTTTGATTGTATCGATTTCGAACAAATCACCGCCGGTTTTCTCCTGAATAATTTTTGCAACCACTTCTGTATTTCCTACTTCGAGGTACACAATGCTACCATTCAGGTAATTATTCCCTTTACGCGAGTAATATGCAATTAAAGGTTTTTTGTTGTCTGAAGTCATTATTATTTGCTGATTCTATTTGGGTAATTTGTACCCGCCGAGCCATTTCACAATGTTTGGATCGCGATGATCGAGAAAACTGCTGGTATTGGTATCGAGTGTTGCAATAGCATCCATGTCGTCGTTTTTGAGTTCAAAATCAAAAACATCAAAATTTTCAGCAATCCGTTCCTTGTGAACTGATTTGGGAATTACCACAACATTTCGTTGGATCAACCAGCGAAGAATGACCTGTGCAACCGTTTTTCCGTATTTCCCGGCAATAGAAAGCAGTAATTCATTCTTGAAGATATTGTTTTTTCCCTCGGCAAACGGGCCCCACGATTCAATCTGTACCTTGTTTTCCTGAAGAAACCGGGCGGTCTCTATTTGCTGGCAGAACGGATGCGTTTCAATTTGGTTTACTGCCGGAACCACCTTGTTGAAAATGATCAGATCCATCAATCGGTCGGGCTGGAAATTGCTCACACCAATAGCTCTGATTTTACCTTCATGGTACAGCTCTTCCATGGCTCGCCAGGCACCGTGAACATCGCCATAGGGCTGATGAATCAGGTACAAATCGAGGTAATCAAGCTGCAAAAGTTTCAGCGAGTTTTCGAAAGCTTTTCTGGCACTTTCGTAACCGGCATCCTGAATCCACAACTTGGTGGTTACAAAGAATTCTTCGCGCGGCACTTTGCTTTTTCTGATTGCGTTGCCAACAGCCTTTTCATTCATGTATGCAGCTGCAGTATCAATCAGTCGGTACCCAGCATTTATGGCATCCAGTACACTTCTTTCACATTCGTCTGCCTCAGGTATCTGGAACACACCGAAACCCAAAATTGGCATTTCGATGCCATTGTTTAATATCACATTTTTCATGTGTTTGATTTTAAATGCCTATCGGTTAATCATTTTTTGTGCAGCATCCGAATAACGTGCTCCCTGAATAGTGATGTTTGACGCAGCTGCGTCAATTTTCTTCAGATCGTCAGCGGTAAGTTCGATGTTCACAGCGCCGAGGTTTTCTTCAAGCCGGTGTAATTTTGTTGTTCCCGGAATCGGAACGATCCATGGCTTTTGAGCAAGTACCCAGGCCAGAGCAATTTGTGCCGGCGTTGCTTCTTTTTCGCTCGCGATATGGGTCAGTAAATCA
>JAJZSZ010000433.1 GCA_021849365.1 Bacteroidota bacterium
TCTAGTTGATTTAGCCAAGCGCATGGGTATCGATTCTGAATTGCCTCCATATCCATCTCTTGCTTTGGGGGCGGCTTCCGTTTCGCTTCAGGAAATGGTTTGTGCTTATTCCGAAATTGTGAATGGAGGACGAAAAGTTACGCCCTATTACCTCAAAGCCATTGAATCGAATGAAGGTAGGGTTTTGGATGAATTTCAAAATATTCAGCCAGACGAGCAGGTTGCTTCACCTGAAAATTGCCGGATCATTACTCAAATGCTGAAATCAGTTGTAAACGAAGGAACTGGAAATGCGATTCGCTCAACCTGGGGTATCGATTCGGAGTTCGCCGGAAAAACCGGAACAACTCAAGATCAGGCTGACGGGTGGTTTATTGGAATGACTCCCAATTTGGTAGCCGGAGCCTGGGTTGGGGGAGAAGATCCTTCTATTCATTTTCGCTCGCTAGGTGAAGGGGCAGGCGGACGTACAGCATTACCTATTGTTGGCCAGTTTTACAGCCAGATTTTGCGCAAAAGTAAGTTCCAAAACATTCGTTTCAGCACGTTCGAATCTCCTTCAGAAGAGAGTCTGGCTTTGTTAAACATACCGCCTTATCGCGAAGTATTGGAAACTCCAATAAAGGGATTCCTGAGAAACCTGTTCGGGAAAAGTGACGATGGGCATAAACCTGTGGTGAAGGATGGAACTAAAGAAGAGACCCAACAAAAAGAAGAAGCTGCAAAAACAACTCCGGAACAGGAAAAGAAGCCGTTCTGGCAAACCATGAAAGAAATCTTTAAAAAGAAGAATAAATAGCATTTATGATAAGGAAGATAAGTAAGTTCTTCTCGGAAATAAACGATAAGAATAAAATTTACATATTGAGCCTCTTGGTCGGATTACTGAGTGGTACGGCTGCTTTTATGCTCAAAAATTTTATTCATTATGTGAGTCACTTTCTGACACGGCATTTTAAAGCCTCGGCTGAGAGTTATTTTTACCTGGCCTATCCAATGATTGGTATTTTAATCAGTATGTTGATTATTAAGTATTTGATTAGAGATGATATCAGCCACGGAGTATCTAAAATTTTGTCGGTAATTTCCCGTAAAGTAGGCTTTATAAAGGCCCATAATATGTTTTCATCGATGGTAACCAGCGGATTTACCATTGGCTTTGGTGGTTCGGTAGGAGCTGAGTCGCCCATTGTTTATACAGGTGCGGCCATTGGGTCGAATGTGGCTTCGGCATTCAACCTGAATCAGAATCAACTGAGATTACTTATTGGTTGCGGGGCAACTGGTGCTATTGCTGGCATTTTTAAAGCTCCAATTGCCGGCATCATGTTTACGCTTGAAGTGTTAATGCTCGATCTGACGATGGCTTCGTTGATTCCTTTGCTGATTTCGGGGATTACTGCAGCCACTCTGGCTTATTTTTTCATGGGCGATACTGTTTTATTTCATTTTGCCATCACCAACCAATTTAATTCTGATAATCTTCCATATTATATTTTGCTTGGCATCCTGAGTGGATTTATATCCCTGTATTTTACAAGAACCGGGATGTATGTTGAGAGCTGGTTCAAACGGATCAAGAAGAGCTACACCAAATTGCTGATTGGTGGAATTTCTTTGGGTTTAATGGTATTTATTTTCCCTTCGCTTTGGGGTGAAGGATATGAATCGATTAATAAAATATTTTTAGGCGAAGGTGCTGATTTACTGAATAATTCGGTGTTTTTTGATTGGAAAACTGATCCCAATGTCCTGCTGGTTATCCTGATAATGATTTTGTTTCTGAAAGTTGTTGCTATGGCCATAACCACGTCGAGCGGGGGAGTTGGCGGTATTTTTGCACCAACTTTATTTATGGGAGCTGTGGGCGGATATATCCTTTCGCTTTCGCTGAATACTTATTTTGGACTGAATCTGCCACATGCCAACTTTGCCTTGGCAGGAATGGGAGCTCTGATGGCCGGAGTTATGCATGCTCCACTGCTCGGAATATTCCTAATTGCTGAAATAACAGGCGGTTATCAATTGTTGATTCCATTAATTATTTCGGCAACAGTGGCTTATGTAACGATTACCCGATTTGAACCACATTCCATTTATACCATACGTTTGGCTAAAGCCGGTGAATTAGTGACTCATCATAAGGATAAAGCAGCCATGCACTACATGAATGCCAAAGAGCTGATTGAAACCGATTTCGAGATTTTGACACCGGAATTGACTCTGGGACAGTTGATTTATTACATTGCCCGCTCAAAACGGGATTTGTTCCCGGTAGTTGACGAAAATGGAATTTTGAAAGGAATGATCAAGATGAATGACATTCGGAACATCATGTTTGAGCAGGAGTTGTATGAAAAGATAACCGTTCAGGAACTGATGTATATGCCTGAATTCTTTATTTCTCCGAACGATTCTATCGAGGTTATTGTTGAAAAATTCAAGTCGTGTGGTCGTTATAATCTGGCGGTGATTGATGATGGAAAATATGTCGGTTTTATTTCACGGGCAAGGGTATTTTCGGCTTACCGCGACACAATGGCGGACCTTTCGTACGATTAATCCGTAGAATTATGATTTGCCGGAGCGAATCTGAATTTTAAATGCTTCTGCCGGATTTGCTATGAATAACTGATCAATATCTTTCTGATCTAATCCGTTCTTTAGAAGTGCTGGGATTAGTAAGCTATCGATTTCACTATATCCGCGAAATACCCCGCCATCAGGTTTTCCGGGATCGTACCATCCTGCATCGTGCGAAAACAGAACTTTATCGAGCAACCCATTCTGCTTCATTAAAAGTGCAAATTCAACATATCTTTCGAGTTGCTTTTGGTTAAAATTGTCGAAAGCAATCCACGTTCCCATTCGGGCAGCTTCAATATGTTTCTTGAAGTCAGGTTCATTTTGTGCATGTGTCCAGATAAAGGCTGATGCATTTACGCCATAATTTTTTAATATTTCGAGCTGCTGAAACGCCGGAACTGAACCTCCCGTGTGCGACATGATTACCAGCCCGGTAGCTTTGTGCGCAATGCAAGCTGCCTTCACTATTTTGCGGTTTATTTCCTCAAGAGGTTTATTATCAACCGAAATTTTTATAAATCCCGGGAAAACAGTTGTTCCTTCAATGCCATTTTTTGCTTCAGCAATCCAGCACTTGGCCAATTGCTCAGCTGTTTCGGTGAAGCCATGTTTCGGTATATATTTTCCGCCGTTGGCGCTGTAATAGCCGGTGTTTGTTATCAGCTGAATTCCTGATTTTTCAGAAAGTATTTTAAGTAGCTCCGGATCGCGGCCAAGATAAGCCGGAGTGCAATCAACCAGTGTTTTATAACCCAGTTTCTTTATCTCAAGCAGGTAGGGTAGTACTTTTTCAACAACTTTGGCTTTATTCCAACGATGATAACCAATACTGTCGGCCCCAATAAAATCGACCAGCAAATGCTCATGATGCAGGGTTTTTCCCATAGAACTGGCCGGAATTTCGCCGGTTACCGTTCTAACCCGACTCTCTTTATTGCTGAAAGAAACAAACATAAAAAGGCATAATCCCAGATATAGAAATTTGTACCTAATTTTCATACAACCAGAATTTGAGGATTTATTTGGTAATTCGGAAATAAAACAGGTAAACACCTGAAAATATGAGCGTAAATATAGCATTGGTAACCGAGAAGGCATTGGATCCAAGCCAGATTACAGGGAAGAATAAAATTGCAAGTTGAGCAGTCAGATAAAAATAGAGTCCGGCGCGCTGCATTCGGTAAAGTTTAAT
>JAJZSZ010000434.1 GCA_021849365.1 Bacteroidota bacterium
GATGCTGAACCGCTCCACCCGTTGGTTCCCTTTTATCGGCTGGATCGTGGGCGGCATTGGCGCTGGTATTTTCTACGGATTGCAGTTTGTTTTCCCGGTAATGCTGGCTATTCTGTTGAGCATGATTGCCACCATTTTTGTGACCGGCGCTTTTCACGAAGACGGTTTTGCCGATTTCTGCGATGGTTTTGGCGGAGGATATACGAAAGAAAAAATCCTCACCATCATGAAGGACAGCCGGATTGGAACGTACGGCTCCATCGGGCTGGTCGGAATATTGGCGGTAAAATTTCTGTCGCTGGCATCTTTTGACACAAAAACAATTCCACTGGCAATCGTCGCAGCTCACGCATTGAGCCGATTGATGCCGGTTGTTGTCATTTTTACTTCGGAATATGCCCGCGCTGACCTCGAAAGCAAAAGCAAACCCATTGGTAAAAAAGGAAAAACCACCGATTTGCTGATGGCCATTTTCTTCGGACTGTCCGGACTCGCTTTTCTTCCTTTGTTGTTTTCTGCTATCATCGTTCCGGCGCTTTTGCTGGTTACGGTTGTTTTCAGGAAATATATTACCGGAAAACTGGGCGGTTACACGGGCGATTGCCTGGGCGCGCTGCAGCAGCTTTCCGAAGTACTATTTTACCTTGGGCTGATTGCCTTTCAACACTTTTCGGCATGATACTGACTGCAATCCGGCATACTTCGGTTGATGTTCCTTCGGGAATTTGCTACGGAATAACGGATGTTCCGCTGGCAGCTACTTTTCAGACAGAAGCGTCACAAATTCAGGTGGAGTTAGGCAATCGGCAATTCGACCAAATTTATTCGAGTCCGCTGAAACGCTGTACCCAACTGGCTTCAAGATTATTTCCTGAGAAAATAATTTTTCCGGATGACCGGCTCAAAGAACTTGATTTTGGCGACTGGGAAATGCAGGAATGGAATACCATTTTTAATTCACCGGAAGGGAAAGTCTGGTTTGAAGATTATACGCGCGCTAGTTGTCCCAACGGAGAATCGTTTGCCTATCTGGTTACAAGGGTAAAATCGTTTCTGGATAAATTGAAGGCGTATGAAAACGAGCCAATTGCAATATTCACGCATGCAGGAGTAATCAGGGCATTGATGTGCTTGCTTCAGCAAAAAACGGCAGAGGAAGCATTTAATACACCTTTGAAATACGGGCAAATCTTTCATATCAATTATAACCAAATCATAACCCGCAACAATTAAATCAATGAATCAAACACTTCGTCCCATCATGTTTGTCGGAACCGGTTCTGATGTAGGGAAAAGCATCATCAATGCCGGATTCTGCCGCATTTTTAAGCAGGATGGCTATTCGCCCGCACCGTTTAAAGCGCAAAACATGTCGCTTAACTCGTTTGCGGGCATCGACGGACTGGAACTTGGCCGGGCGCAGGCGGTTCAGGCCGAGGCATGTGGCATCGAGCCACTGAGCCAGATGAACCCCATTTTGCTGAAACCCACCAGTAACCAAAATGCGCAGGTGGTGTTGAACGGAAAACCCATCGGGAATCATTCGGCAAAGGAATATTTCCTGGGAACCAACCGCGATGCACTTTTTGGTGAGGCGATGAGCGCTTATTACTGGCTGGCAGAACAGTACAACCCGATGGTGATTGAAGGAGCCGGAAGTATTTCGGAAATCAACCTGCGCGACAAGGACATTACCAACATGCGGGTGGCGCTGGAAGTGAATTCGGCTGTGATTTTGGTAGCCGACATTGACCGCGGCGGCGTTTTTGGAAGTGTTTTTGGAACATTGGAACTGCTTCCTCCTGAAGAACGTGCGTTGGTGAAAGGCATCCTGATCAACAAATTCCGGGGCGACATCGATTTGTTTACCGAAGGGAAGCGAATGATGGAAGAGCTGACTGGCGTTCCGGTAATTGGTGTGGTTCCTTATTTCCGCGACATTCACATCGACGACGAGGATTCGGTGGCGATTGACCACAAAGCCGGAAAAACGCAGGCCGGGAAGGTGAACATAGCGGTTGTTTTGTTGCGCCACATGTCGAATTTCACCGATTTCAATGTGCTGGAGCGGGTTCCCGAAATCAACCTGTTTTACACGGCCAATCCCGAAGAAATTGAGCAGGCGGATGTGGTCGTAATTCCCGGCTCGAAAAACACGATTGCCGATCTCGACAATCTCCGAAAAACCGGATTGGCAAAAGCGATTCTGAACAGTCAAGTAAAAGGTCACTCTGTGTACGGCATTTGCGGTGGTTACCAAATGATGGGCAGTGAAATTCACGATCCGAATCAGGTGGAAGGTTTGGTGACTTTTATGCCCGGATTGGGATTATTGCCGGTTGTCACAACGCTCACCAACGAAAAGCGGACAGTTCAAAGCGAATTTACTTTCAGGAATGAAACCGATTTGTGCAGGGGTTACGAAATACACATGGGCGAAACCGAACTGAAAGGCGGAAGTCCGCTGGCTCAATTGTCAACCGGTCAGCCTGACGGTTGTTTCGTGAACGAAAAAACATGGGGAACCTATCTGCATGGCGTTTTCGATAATGTGGCAGTCATTCAATCCATCCTGAAAACCAGTGGGAAAGACACTGCATTTCAGGAATTTGATTACAACGAATACAAGAACAAGCATTACGACAAGCTGGCTGCGCTGCTGCGCGAAAGCTGCGACATAGAGTACGTTTACCGGGTGTTGAAAGAAAGTGATTAGTGATCAGAGTTACCAGAATCACAAAATATCCAATAAAGAATAGAGAATAAACAATATCCAATACCCAATAAAAAGTAGAAATGCTGTTTACTTGGAACTTTGAACCTGAAACTTTGAACTTTAAACAAATGAGCGGATTAATACACATTTATACCGGCGAAGGAAAAGGCAAAACCACCGCCGCCGTTGGACTGGCCGTTCGGGCGTTGGGCCACGGCCTGAAAGTTTGCTATGTGCATTTCAACAAACGCCCCGAGCTGTATGGCTACAACGAAATTCAAAGCCTAAAGAAATTGGGAGCTACTATCCTTGGTTTTACAGAAGGACACTGGTCGTTTAATCCCAAAGTAACCCGCGAAAGCAGTCGCGAAGATGTGAAAAACGGGTTGATTCAACTGTCTGGATTTATTCATGCCGAAAAGATCGATTTGCTGATTTTGGACGAAATCCTGATTTCGGTGCGCGACGGTGTTTTGGCCGAGGAGGAATTGCTTGAATTCATAACACAAAAGCCCGAAAATATGGAACTCGTGCTTACAGGTCGCGGTGCATCGGACGGGCTGATCGCCGTGGCCGATTATGTGAGTTATATCCAGAAAGTAAAGCATCCGTTTGACCGGCAAATTTACAATCGCGAAGGAATTGAATTTTGATTTGAGTTATGAACAGCCAAAAAAAGCAGAAACGTGGTGCGAAGTGACCCCGAATGACTAATTTTGGCAGGATTTTCTGAGAAAAAGAATCGTTTATGAGCGAAATGCGCGGAAAATATCTTCGATGGACTATCTGCCTTGCAGGGTTATTAGCACTCCTGATGGGTGCGGTAATCCTGTCGCTGTCGGTTGGCGAGATGAACCTCGGCTTTATGGATGTTTTTGCCATTCTCCGGAAAGGCCACGAAAGCATGGAATACACCATTTTGAGCCAAATCCGCTTGCCGCGAGTTTTGCTGGGGATCGCTGTTGGTGGCGCGCTCAGTCTTTCAGGAATTTTGTTGCAGGGCGTTTACCGCAATCCGCTGGTTGAGCCATATACGCTGGGTATTTC
>JAJZSZ010000039.1 GCA_021849365.1 Bacteroidota bacterium
ATCTAAAAAGGCCGGAGCGTATTACGTTTGGGTTCGCACAAAAAACTGGGCTCCCGGAAACTGGGAAGCTCCGGGGCGTTTTTATGTAGCTATCGACGGTAAACGACTGGAAAACCAGATGGGCCGGAAGGCTGGATGGAGTTGGGACCTGGCCGGAAAGATCCAGCTCGACAAAGGCGAGCGTAAACTTGCACTTCAGGATATTACAGGTTTTGAGGGCCGTTGTGATGCCATTTACCTGACTACAAACGAGAATGAGAAACCACCGGTTGAAAAGGAGTCGTTAAAGAAATGGCGGGCAGCGTTTATATCGCATGAAGCACCAAACAAGGTGGTGAAATATGATTTGGTTGTTGTTGGAGGTGGAATTGCCGGTTGTGCTGCAGCCATTGCAGCAGCCGAACAGGGAATGAAAGTTGCACTGGTTCACGATCGCCCGGTGTTGGGTGGAAATGCCAGCAGCGAAATTCGTGTTCATACGTTGGGCATCTACGGAAAATTTGAGCGTATCCTGAAAATGATTGATACCGGGCATTATCCGAACGGATCGGCCGAATCGGTTAAAGAAGACCAAAGGCGTATGGCAAATGTGTCGAAGTATAAAAATATTGAGATATTCCTGAACTTCAGGGCTTTTGGCGCCAATGCCAATGCCGGTAAAATCAGTTCGGTTGATGCCCGTCAAACGTCAAGCGGCGAATTTGTGCGTTTCGAGGCACCATTGTTTGTTGATTGTACCGGCGATGGCTGGATTGGTTATTGGGCAGGTGCAGAATACAATTATGGCCGCGAAGCCTCATCAAAATACAACGAGAGCTGGGAGGAGCGGGGTGTATTGTGGAGTCCTGAAACTGCTGATAATTTTGTCATGGGATCTTCGGTTTTGTGGGGATCGGAAAATGCCGGAAAACCGGTTACTTTCCCTGAAGTTCCGTGGGCTATGGATGTTGCGCAAAAGTATGCCGAGAAAAATGGTGAGTGGCAATGGGAATTTTCGCAAAACGACCTGAGCCAGATTGACGATGCCGAGTACATTCGCGATCACATGTTCAGGGCTATTTACGGTTCGTTTTACAACTATAAGCATCCAACGGTTCATATGCCAAATACCGATCAGGGAAAATACGGCAAGTTCGATAACTCAAAACAACAGCAGAAAGCCGACAGTCTTCAGTTAAAATGGGTTTCGTACCTGTTGGGAAAACGCGAATCACGCCGGTTGGTGGGCGATTATGTTTACACCTTCAACGACGTACGCACCAGCAAACAGTTTGAAGATGCTGTTGTATTCGAAAAACGTGAAGTGGACGTGCATTACCAGGTTAATTTAGTCGATCAGGCCAAGCCTAATTTTTTGTCCGAAGCCATGTTTTATAAAACTGAGCAGTACAATATTCCGTACCGTTGCTTTTACTCCAAAAACATCAGCAACCTGTTTATGGCCGGACGCGATTTTAGCTGTTCGCATGTTGGACTGGGTGGCCCACGGGTTATGCGTACAACTGGTCAAATGGGCGCTGCTGTTGGAATTGCTGCCTCGGTTTGCAAAAAATACAATGTTACTCCACGTGACGTCTATCAGTTGCATTTGAAAGAATACCTCAATTTGATTGAATCACAGAAATAAGGATGCGGACTTTTAGCTACAGCATATTTCTCATGTTTTGTTCGTTGCCGTTTTTACTTGCAGCAACAAGCCAACCTGATGCTCAGTTTATCTGCAAGAAAGCGTTCGTGTTTAAAACTGACGAATTTGCTGTAGCCAGTCCCATCAATATATGCCTGAAAAACAATGTTCCGGTTGGTTATCAAGCCACACTGAATATGGCCGTTTGCGACGATAAATTATGCGCCAATGTGTATTTGAAAATGACCTGGGATTTGGCCGGAAACTTTGCAGGATTTGATACACTTCAGGGGAAGCCGTTAACCAAATTCGATCACAAGCGCTTTACTGATGCCGATTACAGGAAACTTGACCAGATACTGAAAGACCGGAACAGCATGTTGCGGGTTTTGTCGAAAAACGAGTTGGTCGATAAAAGTGTAGTAGTAAAATCGGCAACAGTTGATGCTGTTACAGGGGCAACTCCGGCTACCGTGAAAAAGTCCGTTGTTGATGGCGCGGTCTATTCGTCCTACGCACTGTGGCATATGGCAAATGGTGCCGTCAGAGACAGTATTCGTGCATTTACATTGCGGAATTATTCCGGCGAAGTAGTTTTTAACCTGATTGATTCAGAAAACTTTGAAACACAAATCTTTGCACTGAAACAGCTTTCAGAGAATAATTTTCAGCAACAATTCGACCGGCTATTGATAGCGATGCCTAAAAGCAGCCCGGTTGTCAGCGCGTATATCATCACCAAACTACTGTCGTGCAAGCTAAGTCACCATCAACAACTAAAGCTTGTTAAGGCTATTTCGGGGCTCGACGGTTATAGCAAAAGCATTTTTATCGACCGTATAATTACTGAAAAGGAACTGGCGGTGGCTTTCTTCCCATTGGTCAGTGCGAATTTTCAATTGTTTGACGAACGGCTGCAAAATAAATTCATGCAAGGAATTCAAAAATTGGAGATTCCGGAATTTAAAGAACAAATAAAATTTTACCTTGGAACGACTAACGAACAATAAAATCTAAATCTGAACGCATTATGAATGCAATGCCCTTTGTTATTGGTGCTCTGGCTGTTCTGGCGTTGGCCTATCGGTTTTACTACAGTTTTATCTGTGCAAAAGTTTTGATGCTGAACGACGGAATTGAAGCACCATCCATTCGCTTATTCGATAAACACAATTATTACCCCATGACCAAATGGGTTGTATTTGGTCATCATTTTGCAGCCATTGCCGGTGCCGGACCGCTGGTTGGACCTGTGTTGGCAGCTCAGTTTGGGTTTATGCCAGGTTTCATCTGGATGCTGGTTGGTGCGGTTATGGCTGGTGCTGTGCACGATGTGGTTATTTTGACTGCTTCGGTAAGACACGACGGAAAATCGCTGGCCGAAATTGCCAAAGCCGAAATCAGTTCATTCAGTGGAATTATTACCTCGATAGCTGTTTTGATTATCCTGGTGATTGCGCTGGCCGGCCTTGGCGTGGTGGTGGTCAATGCGTTGGCTGAAAGTTCGTGGGGAACATTCACCATAGCAGCTACCATACCGATTGCTATTTTTATGGGTTTGTGGATGTTTAAATTCCGCAAAGGCAAAACAGTTGAAGGAACAATAATCGGTGTGATTTTGCTTTCGTTGGCGGTGATTTACGGAAAACATGTCCCGGGCTCGGTACTTGAGCCTTATTTCACTTTCGACCGAAAAACATTGACGATTTTACTGGCTGCTTATGGTTTTTTTGCCTCGGTTTTGCCGGTTTGGCTGTTGCTTTCGCCTCGCGACTACCTGAGCTCAATCATGAAACTTGGAGTCATTGGCATGCTTGCCATTGGGGTGGTGGCCGTATCGCCAACCATTCACATGCCTAATTTCATGCCGTTCATTCATGGTGGAGGGCCAATCATTCCCGGAACACTATTCCCGTATTTGTTCATAACCATTGCCTGTGGCGCTATCTCGGGCTTCCATGCTCTGGTTAGCTCGGGAACGACGCCCAAAATGATCATGAAAGAATCACACATCAGACCAATTGCTGTTGGCTCGATGTTAGCCGAATCAATGGTGAGTATTCTGGCTTTGATTGCTGCAACAAGCCTTTTCCCGCTCGATTACTTCCAGATCAATGTATCTCCTGAAAAGTTTCAGCAAATACTTCCGCAGTTACAAGCAATGGGCTTCACCCAAACCAACCTGCTCGAACTTTCGCGTGAGGTGGGAGAGACTATTGCCGGGCGCCCGGGTGGAGCTGTTTCGCTGGCTGTAGGTATGGCCCAGATATTTTCGGCCATTCCGGGGTTGGCCAGCCTGATGTCGTACTGGTACCATTTTGCCATTATGTTCGAGGCTCTGTTTATTCTGACTACGGTTGATGCCGGAACCCGTATTGCGCGGTTCATTTTGCAGGAAGCTATGGGAAAAGTTTATGCGCCATTCGCCAAAACAAACTGGATTCCGGGGACTTTAATTTCCAGTTTCCTGATTGTTTTCTCGTGGGGATATTTCATTTATACTGGAAGTGTTTCGACCATCTGGCCTATGTTTGGCGTAGCTAACCAACTTTTGGCAACATTGGCTTTGGCCGTAGGTACTTCGTTCCTGATTAATAACGGAAAGAGAAAATACATCTGGATAACTGTTGCCCCAATGACTTTTGTTGGAATTACTACAGTTACCGGAGGCTTGATGAATATGCTTAACATTTATATTCCGCAAATGCTTGCCGAGAAAACACGTATTCAGGGGACAATCAATACCTTTCTGACCGGAATTATACTGGTTTGTGTGGTGCTGATTATTGTTGAGGCAACGCACAAATGGATTAAAAGAGCTCCTCAAACATCCTAGACGAGGCAATTAGATACAGAATAGTCCGGACAAAAGCTGAATTTCTCGAGATCAGTTTTTATCCGGACTTTATATTTTCCAATCATTAAGCATCTTCTTTATCAATGGTCAGCGCTTAGGTTTTCAGACTGAAAAGCTTATCTTTAGGCGACTAAAACCTATAAACAATGAAAAAACTACTTGTACTTAGCTTGCTTCTATTGGCAGTTGTTGGTCTGAACGCCAAAACTAAAGAATACGATCTGAAACACTGGCCTGAGGGGAAATCGCCGCTTGAAATTGGCACCCGAATTGCCAATAAATTCCTGAAAACAGCACATTCGCGCTACGGAAATACACGCCCCGAAACTCCTCCAACGCAGATTACTTATCCCGATGTTTGTACCTGGCTGGGAGGAATGTGGTTTGCCGAAGTAACCAAGAACGATCAGTTGTTCAATCGGTTTGAAGCCCGTTTTACACCGCTTTTCGATAAGGAAGCTAATCTTCAGCCCAAGCCCAACCATGTGGATAATAACGTTTTTGGATCGGTACCTCTGGAGCTTTACCTTCAGACAAAACAGCAGAAATATCTGGATTTGGGACTAAAATATGCCGATACGCAATGGACTTTGCCCGAAAATGCCAAACCTGAAGAAAAAGCTTGGGCGGATCAGGGTTATTCGTGGCAAACCCGCATCTGGATTGACGACATGTTTATGATTACAGCCGTGCAGGCACAGGCATACCGTGCTACCGGCGATCGCAAATATATTGATCGTGCGGCTAAGGAAATGGTGCTTTACCTCGATAAAATTCAGTTGGAGAATGGTTTGTTTTATCATTCACCCGAAGCACATTACAGTTGGGGCAGGGGCAATGGATGGATGGCTGTTGGTATGGCCGAGATTTTGCGCATTCTTCCGAAAGACAATCCGAACCGTGCACGTATCATGGAAGGTTATCACAAAATGATGGCAGCCTTACTGAAGTATCAGGATAAAGACGGAATGTGGCGCCAGATTATTGATGATCAGGAAGCCTGGAAAGAAACTTCGGGTACTGCCATGTTTACTTATGCCATGATTACAGGAGTTAAAAATGGCTGGCTCGATGCCAAAACATACGGAACTGCTGCTCGCAAAGGTTGGCTGGCATTGATAACTTTTATCAATTCGAATGATGAGTTGACGGAAGTCTGCGAGGGAACCAATATTAAAAACGATCGAAACCATTACATGCAACGCAAACGCATTGTGGGCGACCTGCACGGACAAGCACCTTTACTTTGGTGTGCAACAGCATTGCTGAGATAGTCTCCGGAAATACGAGTTAGGTAAAAAGCCCCCAAGTAGGAAACAACTACTTGGGGGCTTTCTTTGTCAACTGGGCCTATTGAAATTGGTTTAACTTAACCATTATTTGCACAGTATGATAACCTGTATTATAGTATGCTGGTATAAAAATCAACTAAAACCAAAACTAATGCAGCAGGCCTTAAATGAAAAACCTTGATAAATAAGCGTTTAAATGCTTTATTATCAAGGTTCTCAGTTCGTCGGGGTGACAAGATTTGAACTTGCGACCCCCCGCCCCCCAGACGGATACGCTACCAGGCTGCGCTACACCCCGAACTTTTGTGTTTGCAAAAATAGCCATCTTCTTTACTTATGCAAAGAAAAGATAATTTTTTGCTTATTTAAATTCAGTAATAGAATGACTTGGTGTTGAATGAAAGTGTGTTAGGACTTTCTTTTTACTTTTCGCTTCTCTTTTCAGTTTTGTCTTAAAGTCAGCAAGAATATTCATGAAATTGATATATGCATCGTATTTCGATTTGTACATCCTGTTTTCTTGATTTTCATGCTGATAATCAGGATGGTTGTGGTCCATTAAATGAAAGTGATCCGATGTTTGCAGGTATTGCCAATCGATTTGGATGTTATCATTTTTTGTACTTTCTACCTTATTCGCAAGTTTAAATAACTGCTTTATGGCTTCTTTTTGTAATTCATTTCCAGGATAATAGGATGGATGAAACCCTTCGGTCCAGCATACAGGTTCGTCGGTGCCAATTTCAGCTATGGGTCCATAACTTGTGATTATTTCAGATGGTAATTCAAAACGAAAAGCATTGTTTTTGACAAGTTTTGAAACCAACTCACCGAACAGCCGATACTTGTTTTGTCTTTTTATTCCACCCAATGCCTTGTAGTTGAGGTAGATATTTACTAATGGTTCTTCCGGCGTAATTACGTTGAAGTCATTGGTGAGTTCTTCCAGACTATGACTTTCAAAATTTAGGAAGGCTGTTAGATCATTACTTATTTTTTCGTTTCGGAATAATATATTTAGTTGCGGCTGTTTCTCGGATGAATAAAGGTAATTGGGACTTCGCCACTGCAAAATTCGGTTGATTCCGTTGGTCAAAATGGCCGGATATTCAGTTTTGGCGACATTCTTAGCTATCTGATTGGTAAATAAAAGGTCGGTATTTACAAATAACAAGGGTTTTTGTCCAAAATAATATTCAATTCGTTGCTGACTTCGTTTAATGTTTTGTAAAAAAGTCTGGTCGTCGCCCGATAGTGAAACAATCGAGTTAGATGCTACATTGCCAGTAAATTCAACTTGTCCGGTATCGGCAAGTTGTCGGAAGCTTGATATCAGCCGGGGCGAATAAACCAAGAACAGTTCAAGTGCGGTTGTCGAAATGTTAAACGAAAGTTTCAGGTTTCCTTTGCAATGTTGTAAGAGTTTTAGCAAATATTCGTTTGTCGGAATATAATAGTATGTTGTAGCTTCTTTAATTTCTTTTTCAATTAGCTCATAGTTGTAATATGACTTCGACTCACCGATATCAAAGAATCTGAAAGTTTGAAGGTTAAATGGGTCATGAACCTGAAAATAAATACATATATTTTTCATTTCAGCAGGCTTGATTTACACGTGTTTTAAAATAAACTTGTCTGATTTGGGTTGCAGGTCGTGTCCAGCTTAATTTACCAACTTCCTCTTTCCCTTCCTTAATCAGCGTTTTTGATAACTTTTTATACTTCAGAATTCCATGAACCGCATCGGCCATGGCATGAACATCCCAAAAATCGGTTTTTACCACGTTTTGGATTAATTCGGAAACGCCCGATTGAAGCGATATAATAACCGGAACGTTGGCCTTCATGGCCTCCAGTGGAACTATTCCAAAGGGCTCCGATACGGAAGGCATAATAAACAAATCGCTTCGCGATAGCATCTCGTTCACCTCAGGTCCATTCAGAAAACCGGTAAAATGAAATTTATCGCTGATGCCATATCTTGCACTTAGCTCTATAATTTTGTCTCTTAATTCTCCATTTCCGGCCATAACAAAGTGTACATTTTTCATTCGGGCAATTACCATTCTCGCCACGTCAACAAAATATTCAGGCCCTTTTTGTACAGTTATCCGGCCTAGGAAGGTAACCACTTTGTCTTTCTGCTGTTTGTGTTTTGCATCCTGAGCTTCTTTGGTGTCATTATCAATACCATTGTAAATGGTTGTGATTTTATCGGGAGCAATGTGGTATTGCCCGGTAAGCCGGTCTTTAATTTTGTTGCTGACAACAATAATATGGTCAGCTTCGTCCATGCCTTGTTTTTCAATGGCATAAATGTCCGGATTAATTGCACCTCCGCTACGGTCAAAATCAGTTGAATGAATATGCACAACCAAAGGTTTTCCTGATATTTTTTTTGCAGCAACAGCCGCCGGAAATGTCAGCCAGTCGTGAGCATGGATAAGATCAAAATCATTTTCTTTGGCAATTGTTTGGGCTACAAAGGCATAGTTATTTATTTCATCAAATAAATTGGGGCCATATTTGCCCGAGAACGAAATCTTGTAGCCACCTGAAGTCTGATTTATTTTGTGGCTTTTAGAGGTAATTTCTTCCGTAAAGGTCTCAGGAGTCAGGTATGGAGAAAGTTCCGACTGAACCTGAATTAAACTTACATTTTCCCATTTAATCTCGGCAAATTCCTTTTGGCCAATCATTACCTTATCGGCACTTATCAGCTGTAAATTGCCCGATGAAGGCTCGTTGCCATGTGATTTGGGGATTACGAAATTTACATGAACATCATCATATTCGGACAGACCTTTAATAATACCATAACAGGCAGTTCCTAATCCACCTGATATGTTTGGTGGAAATTCCCATCCGAACATGAGTACATTCATTTTTTTTAATTTAATGTGTACAGATATTCATTAAATCAAAATATGATTTCGGAATGTAGCACTTTAATTACTCTCCAAAATCATACTTCGTATTTTATAAAAATAGGGTTGATTGTCAGGTTGTATGCAGGCGGTGTGGTTTTTTTCAGAAACTATCTGACATTTGCCAATCTACGATGAAGGGGCATTCTTTTTTGCGTTCTTCTTTTTCTGGTTCTCCGAATGAATACCGATTATTGCTGTTTTCTATCGCATCAAAACCTTCGTTTCTAATCGATTTTTTTTGAACTGGTATAGTTTGGCTATCAGAATTTTCCTCGCTAAAAAACCATAGATTTTCATTCGAAGATGTCATCCTCGCATGTCTTCGAATGTCATAGATTCGTTTTCGTGCTTTCATGATTTCTCGTATTGCTTCAAATCCTTATACTTAAATATACATCTAAAGTTACCCGTCAAATGTTAAAAAATGCTACTAAAAACTATTAATATATTATTAATAATTAATATGTTACGGGTTTCTGTCTGTGTGCAGATAATCACCTGTTTATGCTGGTATTAATTATATATATAAACAGGTTTTGCTTGGTTTTATTATATAACGAATCTATTTCGATAAAAGTATATTCGGTTTTGTCTATGGCTAAATAGCAATTATTGATTAATGAGTTGTTTTTCGTATTTAAGGGTTTCTTACCTTTGAAAATAAAAAAAATCGATATGTTTAAAGCAATGAATCTTGATAATAATGGTAGTAGTACTGGAAATCAGGCTACTGAAACAGAAAGAGTTAAATGTCTTATTGTAGGATCTGGTCCGGCAGGTTACACCGCAGCTATTTATGCAGCACGTGCAAATTTGAGCCCGGTAATGTACGAAGGACTACAACCTGGAGGACAACTAACCACAACTACTGAAGTTGAAAATTTCCCCGGATATCCTCAGGGAGTTACCGGTCCGGTTTTAATGGAAGATTTAAAAGCTCAGGCTATTCGCTTTGGTACTGACGTTCGCTGGGGATTAGCCACTAAGGTCGATTTCTCAGGATCAGTGCATAAAGTATGGATTGACGAAAAGAAATTGATTGAAGCCGATGTGGTGATTATTGCAACAGGGGCTACGGCCAAATATCTTGGACTTGAAGATGAAAAGAAATATGCCGGAGGCGGTGTTTCGGCCTGTGCAACCTGCGATGGTTTCTTCTATCGCGGAAAAGATGTGGCTGTTGTTGGCGGTGGCGATACTGCTGCCGAAGAAGCTATTTATCTTGCAGGATTAGTCAATAAAGTTTATCTGATTGTGAGGAGGAACGAGTTGCGTGCATCAAAAGTAATGCAGGACCGTGTATTCCGGACAAAAAATATTGAAGTACTTTGGGAACATCAAACCAAAGGATTGTTTGGGAATGGGGTAGTGGAAGGAGCAATTCTTTGGAAGAAGAAAGGAACTCCTGAAGAGCAGGAAGTTACCATTAAGATTGATGGCTTTTTCCTTGCCATTGGGCACCAGCCAAATTCTGATTTTGTGAAGGAATATGTTGAAACAGATGAGGTTGGATACATCAAAACCGTTCCGGGAAGTTCCCGCACAAATGTTCCAGGTGTTTTTGCCTGTGGCGATGTTCAGGATCCGATTTATCGTCAGGCAGTTACTGCTGCGGGCTCCGGATGTATGGCTGCTATCGATGCTGAACGTTATCTTTCAGAGAAACATGGTTAATAGATTAATAATCAGGTAATATAAATCAAATGAAACGAATTATTCAAACCAGCAAGGCACCGGCAGCAATTGGGCCATATAGTCAGGCAGTTGAGGTTGGAGGAACTTTATATGTTTCAGGTCAGATTCCTCTTGATCCGGCTACCATGAAAGTTGTTGAAGGTGGAATTCAGGAACAAACTCACCAGGTATTAAAAAATATTGGAGCTATCCTGAATGAAGCAGGATATGATTATAAAGATGTTGTGAAGTCAACTTGCTTATTAAGCTCGATGGCCGACTTTAAAGCGGTGAACGAAGTTTATGCAACATATTACGCCGAAAATCCTCCAGCCCGAGCTGCCTATGCTGTAAAAGAATTACCGCTTGGTGTTTTGATTGAAATTGAAACAATAGCAGCAAAATAGGATATTAGTAAGAGATACAAAAAGCCGGAGCATTTTTGCTCTGGCTTTTTGTAGTTTATAGAGACTTTATTAATTCTTTTTTACTTGAGCGTCAATTATTTCCTTTAGTTTTTTGAAATCTTTTTCATCAAACCCAATAGAGCTGTAAACGACTTTTCCTTCGGACGAAACAACAAAATTTCTTGGAATGTATTGTCCCGCAAATTTTGAATAAATTTTACGTTCAGGATCGGGGTAAAAAGGCATTGAAAACTTGTTGGCTTCTTTAAACTTGTTTACTTCCTCCCAGTTATGTTCACGCCCTAAAATAAGCAATTCGAAGTTCGGGTTCTTTTTATATTTGTTGTATATTTCTGTCTGAATGTGAGGAAGTTCCTTCCGGCATGGACCGCACCACGTGGCAAAGAAAGTAATCAGCAAAGTCTTCCCTTTGAGATCGGCAATATTCATTGTTCTACCCGGACTTTTCTCAAATTCAAAATTTGGAACAGGATCCGAAAGCTTTACAAACGTGGTTTCTTCCTGTGCCAGGCACCGTAATGACGTAAAAATCAAGAATAAGAATAATGAACTTACAAATCTGATTTTCATTGTTTTAATTTTCTGATGTTTTCGATTGATCTCAAATATACTGAAAACTTAATGATTATTCGCGGGTTATGCCGTAAAGCGATTTTTAGTGTTTTATCGTCTGTTGGTCATTCCTTTTGTATAAACTCTATTTCTGGCGAGGCGACGTCGGCATCGAAACTTTTCTCTATCAGGTTTGTTTTGAAATCTAAAAGCTCTGAATTTGTGAGGTGCTGATTTAGCTATCCTGAAATAAACAGGTTAAAGATGAGCTAATTAATTAAAACTACTGATTTAAATTTTCTAATTTATGACTAATCGAAGAGACTTTCTGAAAACAACAGCAATGGCTACCGCTGCATCGTTTGTTTTTCCTGCAATAGCAGGTAATTCAGGAAAAAAGACTATTGGTTTGCAATTGTATACAGTTCGAGATAAGATCAAACTGGATTTAAAATCAACGCTGGAAAAAGTAGCTGGTATTGGTTATAATTCGGTCGAAGCTGCTGGTTATAATATTGCTGACGGAACTTTTTATGGTATGGATCCCAAAGCTTTTGCTACAATGTTAAAGGAACTTGGAATCCCGCTTCATAGTTCGCACACGGTATTTGAGCCCGATGTTGCTGAAAAAGTAATTGCCGATGCAGCATCAACCGGGGCAAAATACATTATTTATCCTTTTTTGCCTGAACAGTTCAGAACCAATCTGGATGGATGGAAAACAACGGCTGACAAATTCAATAAATTAGGTGAAATCGCCAAAAGGAACGGAATTCAGTTTGGATACCATAACCATGCATTTGAATTTGAAAAAGTGGATGGGCAGATTCCTTATGACCTGTTACTTTCGCGCACCGATCCATCGCTGGTAACTTTTGAAATGGATTTGTATTGGGTGACCCGCGGAGGCTATAATCCGGTTGACTATTTCAAAAAATACCCCGGGCGTTTTCAGCTATGGCATGTAAAAGATATGGTTAAAACCGATGATATGTTTTTTGCACCTGTTGGTTCTGGACGTATTGATTTTGCAAGTATATTTGCTGAAAAGCAAACAGCAGGAATGAAATATTTCTTTGTCGAACAAGATAGTTTCAAAAACCTTGATCCGTTTGAAAGCATTGAAATGAGCTATAACTATTTAAGCCGGGCCAGCTATTTGTGATACCCGGTATTATTAACCCCCGCCGGAAAAATTACCTCACACCTTACCCGGCGGGTTTTTTATGCCTTTTTACTTATTAAAGTCCGATGATAAGAATTGTTCGGTTGAAATAACCTGAGCGAATGATCCGTTTAACGCAGCCAAATAAGCAGTCTGTACCTGATCAGCCTGAACTTTCTTTCCATCGAAAACAAGATCGCGGGTAGCACAGGCATCTGCAATTAGCTTGCAACTGTAACCCAAATCGGCAGCAGCTCTTGTCGTAGTATCAATACACATGTGGGTCATAGCCCCGCAAATAACAAGTTCGTTTAGGCCATATTGCTGCAGAAATTGCTGCAGGCTTGTTCCCCGAAAACTGTTTGGAAAATGTTTAATAATCACAGTTTCGTTGCTGAATGGCATTATTGACTGATGTATTTCAGCACCACTGGTCCCTGGAATAAAAAAGGTGGCGTTTGGTTTTGTTGCCAGATGCTGAATAAAAACGACCGGATGATTTTTACCCCGAAACCAGGATAGTAATTTCGAGGCGTTCTCACAGGCTGCATCCATACCCGTAAGTTCCATTTTTCCTCCGGTAAAATAGTCGTTCTGGATATCGACAATCAAAAGTGTTGGTTTCATGTTCCGTATAGTTTATAAAGAAAAAAGTGGCCAATTCCGGCCACTTTCTGTTATATATCCCAATTGTGTTTACAAGGTAAAAATGTAAGTAAGGTGTCGCCCCGAAGTCCAAGCCGCAGTGTTTCAAGCGGAATGATTTCGTTGGTGGCAATATTTCCCAGATTAACATTAGGTCCAAGCAACTTAATGAACCAAACCTGCTGATTTTTTAACGGAGCCTCCCAAAGAATAGCATCAGGGTCAAGTGCTTTTTTTATACCTAAAATCAGCTCAAAGTTTGCCGATCCATCGTCGTTATAGATACCCATATTTCCACTTTCGCGTGCTTCGGCAATTACTTTCCATGCACCGGCTTCTAATTCGGTTTGCATGTATGCAATCCATTTTTCATTCGAAATTTCCTTGCCTTTCAGTTTTGTTCCTACCTCCGATAAAACAGTGTAGTTTTTACTGAAATCCGAAATGTATTTGCATTTCAGTTCGTGATCAAGTTCCATAACGCCGTCGGAAATTTCAACCATTTCCATTTCAAATTCATCCAGAAAACGGCGATAGTCATCAATCATATCACGTACTGCAAACGCTTCGAATAGGGTTCCTCCAAAATATGGTTTTAACCCTACTGATTTATAAAGTCTGATTTTCTCTTTCAGATGGCTGGTTATGAGCGAAGTTCCAAAACCTAGCTTAATCAGGTCGCAATAAGGGGCTGAAATATCGCACAGGTCTTCGGCCTCGCGCAGGCTTAAACCTTTGTCCATAACCATGGTAAGTCCGTTCTCGCGAGGTTGGGCTGGTCGCTCCGGCATGTATGGCAATCGAAAATTCATGAGAAATATGTTTTAATTAGTTGATTATTTGATTTTCTCTTATCTGGTGATAATCAGATAGGGGATTCTCCCGAAAATCCGGGTTTATTTTTTTTTATTTAAAATTTCGTTGTTTGATATTGTGAAATGAGTTTCTTAATCGATTCAATTTTTGATGCTTCGGGATAGAACTCGAATAATTCGTTTTGCTTGCTATAATCAATTTTCAAAGCCTTTTCGAAATGACAAACTGCTTCCAGCTCTTCATTTTTATCGAGCAGATATGCGGTTAACCGATAATTCAGGTAGGCATTTGATTTGTTTATTTTTGCAGCTTTTTTCAACACATCAATGGCTTTATCGGTATCCTCCAGATCGTAATACATTTCAGAATATGAAAGCCAGATGTCGATATTTTCCGGATCGAGTTTAATGGCTCTGTCAAACGATTTTACCGCTTCTTTTATCTCATTGAGTTCAGCATGAACTTTTGCTGCCATCGACCAGAAATCGGGATTATCATCTTCAATGCTGATTGCTTTCTTAAAAAAGATCAAAGCATCGGCTAGTTCACCTTCCGACCACATAATTAACCCTGAACCATACCATGCACTTGAGTTTGATTCGTTTAACCGGATAGCTTCCTGGTAATTCAGGAGGGCATCACTGTATTTGTCAGTATTCAGGTAACATTCCGCCAGGTAACAATAGGCATCGTCGTTTTCCTTGTCCAGAGCTAGGTATTCCTTGTAACACTCGATAGCCTCGCTAAACTGATTGTTGTTGGCCATTGCGTTAGCTTTGTTGAAAAGGGCATGCAGAAAATCCTGGTTCAGCACAAGTGAGTAATCATATGCTTCAATAGCCTTTTCAAACTTTCCCATCCGGTTGTAGGTGATTCCGATATTGTACCAAACTGAGTGGTTAAATGGGTCGATGTCGAGGTATTTGTTGTAGTAATCAATACTTTCGTCAAAACGGGCATCTTTATCGCAATAGTAGCCCAGTTCGTACAGAACAATCTCGTTTTTAGGGTTCTCCTGATGGGCTTTTTCAAGGTATTTGATGGCCAGATTGGTTTCGCCGGCCTGCCCAAACGAAATTCCGATGTTGTATAGAGTTTCATCCGGATCGTCAATAGGCATGCTTAAAGCCATATCGAAAGCTTCAACAGCTTTCTCAACATCTCCAAGGAGGTTTAAGGCGCCACCTTTGGTTAGATAAAGATCTGGATTGTTTGTCTCGATTTGTTCTGCAAGTTCAAGTAATTCAAGGCATTCTTCCAGTTTCCCTTCGTGCAACAATACCTGAGCTTTGCGAATTTTTATTGAAACAGAAGACGGATGTAATCTAAGCCCGGCTTCTACCGCCTTTTTTGCAAGTTTTATTCTTCCATCTTCCAAAAAATGATCAACAATCCCTTCAACTTCATACACATCGAAGTATTTTGAAGTGTGGCTTTTAACCATTTTTTTAAAACGTGCTACCGCCTCCTGAAAATCATCTTCTTCAAAATTGTCTCTGGCGTCCTCGTTCATAATTTTCCATTAAAGGTTGCAAAGTTAAGAATACTTTTCGAATAGAGTCATTTTGCCTGATGCTCTTTTCTTAACAGGTCGTTAACTGTCTTGACCGGACAAAATGTTTCGATCGGAACTTCCACAAAGAGGGTGTTCCAATCCGACATCGATCCGTTCCATAGTCCGGGAAGTTCTTGCGCTTTCAATTCTTTTCCGTCGTGCGATTTTTGAGTTATCAATCCTGTCTGAGGATCGATAAATTGCTGAAGATTATATTTTTCTCCTTTGTAATTTTTAATTCCGCAAACCAAATCAACTGGATTAAAATGAGTCGCTTGCCTAACAATAGCAGCTTGTTCTGGGTTGCTGAAGTCGATTTGCGAACTTTCTGCTATTTGAGGCGAAATGGTACCGTCGCTGTTTGATGCAAAGAATGGGCCGCCACCAGGCTCCCCCAGGTTTTTAACCATACCGCAAACCCTTACTGGCCGATCAATCTTTTTCAACAAGTATTGAAATAATTCCTCTTTATTATGGCCAAGCATATTTAACGGAGGGGTGACATTCAGTATGTTTTCGACAAAGGATGCTAATTCGGCATAAAATCCATAATCCAGAAGGTCTGGCTGGTTTTCACTCAATATTTTCTGATATGCAAAAATTTGTTCCTGAAGGCTTAATAGCATTCCGGCGAGTGCTTTTTTAAAGTCTACAGTTGTCTTTTTTGACCCGTCGGGAACTACATTGTCGATATTTTTGATGAATATGATATCGGCATCCAGATCGTTCAGATTTTCGAGCAGAGCACCGTGACCTGCAGGCCTGAACAACAGTTTGTCGTTTTTAGCGCGGAATAAATTATTGTCTGGAGTAACGGCAATCGTGTCAGTCGAAGGTTTTTGGTTCGAAAATGTTATCTGATAAGTCACTCCATATAATCCCTCATAAATCGGCTTTAGGTGATCAACAAGTGCTTCAATAGCTTGCTGATGTTCAGCAGAAACGGTTAAATGCAGCTTCACAATACCTGAACTATTTTTGCAGTACATTGCTCCTTCAACCAAATGTTCCTCCAGTGCAGTTCGGCAACAGTCGGGATATTTGTGGAATTTTAACAGCGCCTTGGGCAGGTTCCCGTAGTTTAATCCATCTTCGAGAAGCAGCAGAGACAACAGTTCCTGAACCGAAATTTCCTGAATAGCCTCACATTTAGTCAATGCGAGTTCCCGTAAATCATCGTAAAAGGCGAATTGTTCAATTTGCGTAAGAAATGCAGCAACTTCAACGTCTTTTATCACTTCAGAAAGATCTTTTCCGGCTTGTAGATCGTCGAGTGCAGAATAAAGCGATTTAAACATGCGACTCGATGCACCCGAAGCCGGAACAAACTTCAGTAAGTCAATATTCTCGGTATTCTTTTTCTCAAAAATGTCAATGTAATGCTGTATTTCGCTGTCTGAAAGCTTAATTATGCCATGGTAGCAGGTGGCCGACTCCATAAGTTTCAGGAATGGAAATCCTTTTCTGAAATTTTCGATTTGCTGTTCGACCGTTTCAGTTCGACTGCCACGCTCTGTAATCTGTCCTATGTCTTCTGGTCTAAACATCGCAAGGGATAAACGTTTCTTAAAATTAAAAAATCGATTCGAGAAAGTGTCATTCCATTTTGTCCGCCAGTGAAAAGTTATAAACTGATTTTTTAACAATTAATGCAGGTGCGTTTGATGTTAAATGTAAGTTAATCAGATGTTTATTTCTTTGTTTTGAAGTAAAGCTTCATTGGGTACAATTGCATAAGTATAAAGTTAGTCCGGATTTAACGTCATCAGAAAAGCTTTTCTTTCGGATTCCTTATGCATAAGGTGGTTTTGAAACCCGATAAATTGGGATAATTTTGACACGTTAATAAAACTTCGTTTTGATGAGCCAATTTTTGTGGGGGAGTAATAAACGATACAACGATTTCTCAGGTCATTTCCGGAAAAAATTCAATGGGCGGGTTCAAAAGATTTCGATCGATGCTGGTTTTACTTGTCCCAACCGTGATGGTTCAAAAGGGGTGGGTGGGTGCACCTATTGTAATAACCAGACTTTTTCACCCGGGTACTGCGATTTGAAGAAGAGTGTTTCGCTTCAGCTTGAAGAAGGTATTGCATTCTTTTCCCGAAAATATAAGTCGATGATGTATCTGGCTTATTTTCAGTCGTACAGCAACACATACGCTTCGCTGGAGAGCTTGCGGGCACTTTACGAGGAAGCTTTGGTTCATCCTGAAGTTATAGGTCTGGTAATAGCAACGCGCCCCGATTGTGTCACTCCTGAAATTTTGGATTACCTGCAAGTACTTTCAGAGAAATGCTACGTCATGATTGAATTTGGGATTGAATCGCACAGAAATGAAAGTCTCCAACGTCTGAATCGTGGCCATAGCTTTGAAGAATCGGTTTGGGCGCTTGAAGAAACCGGCAGACGCAACATTCACAACTGTGCACACCTGATTTTGGGATTGCCGGGTGAAACTGAGGAGGATTGGCTCAATCAGGCCAGAGTCATTTCTGAATTACCAGTTGAAAACCTGAAATTGCACCAGTTACAAATTCATAAAGGAACACGAATGCATCGTGAATATCAGCAAAATCCGGAGCAATTTCACATGTTTTCGGTTGAAGAATACCTCGAATTGACTGTAAAATACCTCGAATTACTGAATCCCCGGATTATTGTAGAGAGGTTTGTCAGTGAGTCGCCTGATAAGTTGCTGGTTGCACCCCGCTGGGGATTGAAAAACTTTGAATTTACCGCCAAGCTTGAAAAACTGCTGGAAGAACGGAATACCTGGCAGAGTCGGTTGTTCCCTGGTTGATAATTCTATAGCAGAGGGCGATTATTTTGTCAACGTTTGATTCCCAAATACTCTTTTTAGTAACGCTGTTACCCGCGCATTGGCATTGGTTCGGATGTCTTTTTCACGCTCTTCAATTTTCAGGAACATGCCATCCAATGCACGTTGCAAAATATAATCCTCAAGTTTAACGTCAACAGGCTTCAATCCTCCGATTTTGCCTACTGCAGAATTGGCCAGCTTGTTCCACTGAGTAGTTAACTCATTCCATGATTGTTGGGTAGAAATACCAGCCACCAGGTTTTTATTCAGTGATTCGCGAATTTTCGGACGGTAAAGTTCGCTCAGCTGAACCGAAGTTTTCTGCTTGAAATATTGTGTCGCTGCATTGTCGGGGCCCCTTAATATCGATAATGCATCAGTAAAAGTCATTTCTTTCACACTATTTACAAAAATAGGTTTGGCACCTTTGGCAGCGTCTTCAGCAGCTCGATTGATGCGAATAATCACATCGTCAACCAGTTTGGCACCACCCGGAAGTTTCGAAAGGTTTTTGGTGATGGTTTGGGCTTCAGGTGGCAGCAAAATCTTTATTGCCTGATCTTTCAGATAACCATCAATAGCAGACAAATGAGCAACAGTACTGTCGGTTCCAACGGTGAGTGCTTCTTTCAATCCGGCCACAATTTCAGTATTGGTCAATGGTAAATTCTGACTGACTGCCGATTGTGCAATCTGGGTCAGTTCGGCACACGAATTCAGAAAGAATAAACTCAGAGCAAGGGTTGTGATTTTTATTATTCGCATGATTATCAGTGAAGTATTGGTCGATTGTTAATTGGTTTTCTTTGGTTTGAATCCAAATCTTTTTTCCGATCCTTTGTTCGCCTGTCGTCGGGGTGGTGCTTGTTCGGGCGAGGTTTTCTTTCCGCCAAAGAGCCCATCCAGCAAATCTTTTCGGTTTAAACGGGTTAGTTCGTTTTTTATTTCCTGATAATATTCGCGCTGGTACCAAAAGAAATATTTGCGCTGAGCCAGTTTTTCCTTCTGGCTTTTGGCGGTAAACACAGGCTGCATTGTGTATGGATGGAAACCTGTGTAATAGATTTCAGTAGCTAAAGTCATGGGTGTTGGCGTAAAATCCTGAACCTGTTCAAGCTTGAAATCGAGCTGTTTGGTCTCAACTGCCAGATTGGCCATGTCTGTATTTTCACATCCGGGATGGCTCGAAATAAAGTATGGAATCAGTTGCTGTTTAAGCCCTTCTTCCTTATTGATTTCCTGGAAAACACGGGTAAGCTTATGGAAAAGTTTGAACGAAGGCTTCCTCATTAGTTCCAAAACCTGGTCGGAAGTGTGTTCCGGGGCTACTTTCAATCGACCCGAAACATGGTGTTTGATTACCTCACGCAGGTATTCCATGTTATTTTTATTGACTTGCGGATCGTTGGTTTCTTTCAGAATCATGTCGTACCGGATGCCACTGCCAATAAATGCTTTTTTTATGTCAGGGTGTTGGCGCACCTTTCGGTACAAATCG
>JAJZSZ010000435.1 GCA_021849365.1 Bacteroidota bacterium
TTCAGGACTCAGGTAATGAACAGTATCGGCCAAACCCTGACCTAACCATTTACCTGTTAGCTCGAACACTTCCAGTGCAATTTTATCACCTTTCTCGGCAGCCTCAAAAATAGCTTTCGAATCGAGCTCATTAAACGATTTGTCGGCTAATAAGCTGTTGGTGGCATTGTATTTCACCATCAGTTCGAAAGCTGTACGTTTCATTCCAGGAGCCGAGCAATAGGCTTCGAGGTGACCAGGAGTGCCGCATCCACACATTCTTCCTCCAGGTATAAGAACGGTATGGCCGCATTCACCAGCAAATCCATCGGCTCCGTAAACCAAATCGCCGTTGACAACAATGCCACTGCCTACACCTGTTCCAAGGGTGTACATTACAAAGTTTTTCATTCCTTTTGCACCGCCGTAAATCATTTCTCCAATTGCAGCCGCATTGGCATCATTGGTTAATGCGATAGCCTGCAAATCAGGAAATTTGATCTTAAGTAATTTTACCAAGTGCACAACCCCTTTAAACGAAAGGTTTGGTGCATATTCGATAGTACCGGTGTAGTAGTTTCCATTGGGTGCGCCAATACCAATTCCCAGAATTTCAATGTCGGCATTCAACAATTTTACTGAGTGAATCAGTTCATTAATGGCTAGAGATAAATCGTCGATATACCGATCGATATCACCATGAGAAGGAGTTGTAATGTTTCCTTTTACCATTACATTTCCCAAATCATCAACAACTCCAATGGCAGTATTGGTTCCGCCAATGTCAACACCTATTGCTACTTTTTTCATGCGTTTATTTTTTTGTTTTTCGTATTTGTCGCATGGAACTTACATGATCGAAACTGATTTCCGGGTTGCGGCTTCTCGAATCATGCTTATTACATTCGAAAGATATTAAGTTTGTGTATAATATGTCGTTTTATATTCTCAGGTAACTCTCATGTAACGAGAAATTTGGTTTGGAAAACTACCTCGGAATCCCATTCAGCGAAAATACGTTGTTTATCGAATTTTACTTCCTTTTAAAGCAAAAAATGTGATGTATCCGTAACAAATTATTGGTACTAACAGTGCTCCGGTTAAACTTACCGAGTCGGTTATTGCCCCCATAACTACCGGAACCACCGAACCACCAACAATCATGGTGTTTATAATTCCTGAAGCGATAGGCATTTCAGCGGGATCGAGATCTTTAACGCCGAGTGAGAAGATATTCGGGAACATGATGGAATTAAAGAATCCAACTGAGAGCAGGCACCACATTCCCAATTGTGGCGGCAACATAAATCCGCACAAAACCAACAACATGTTTGTTGCACCGAAAATTCCGAGCGAAACATTGGCAATGCCCCGTCCTAAAAGCATCAGAAGAAAGTTTACTGCGGCAATTCCAAAGAAAATAAGACCGTAAACAGGTTTGGATTCGAAGATAAACTGCCCGTCTTTTACCCCGGCTGAGAAGATGAACCAGCCAACCACAAAGGCAAAAGCCATAATGAAAAGTGAATACTTGTATTTTGCGTTTTTAGCCATTGTGCCGAGTAAAACCGAGCCGAGGAAGCGGCCAATCATGTTTCCGCCCCAATAAATTGCAGTAAGTTTTACGGCTTCATCTTTTGCAATGTCCAGTAAATTAGTCAGATAGCTGCTGATTTGAGAGGCTGTGCCGACTTCGGCACCTACGTAGCAAAATATACCAATGGCTCCCAGCCAAACCTGTGGTTTTTTCAGGGCCGACATTGAGGCAACACTCTCGTCTCCACTTATTTCAGGTAGTTTAATGAACATGATTCCAACGGCAATCAATACCACTATTGACCCAATAATTACAAATGGCATTTTTACGAAATCGGCTGCCTCCTGTGCCGAAGCACCGTTTTTAAGCGCCAGTACTGCCGGTGCAAGTACCAGGATTCCGGCCAGATAAGGAGCAATGGTTGTGGCTACTCCGTTTAATGCCTGGGTCAGATTTAACCGGGCAGGAGCTGTTTCCTGAGAGCCTAGAGCCACAACGTACGGATTAGCTGCTGTTTGCAGAAAAACCACACCAGTTGCCATTACAAAGATGGCTCCAAGAAAAAGTGGATACGAAAGGATGGATACGGCAGGAAAGAATAAGTAACTGCCTGTTGCTACCAGGATAAGTCCGGAGATCACGCCATTTTTGTAGCCAATTCTTTTGATAATCATACCACACAGGAAGCTGAAACAGAAGTAGGCAAAGAAAAATACTCCGTTCACCAGTTGTGCAAAAAAGTTTTCCCAGCCGGGATACAATGTTTTCAGATCAAATGCCAGCTGCACCTGGTCTTTCATTGCAATGTTGAAGTTGGTTATGAACCCAAAGATGAAGAAAATGGACGCCATGAAGGACATACCAATCCTTAGGTTACTACTCGATTGATTCGTCATAAGTAACTGGTTTAATAGGTTTCGTTAAATAATTTAATTAGGTGACTCAAAATTATAAATTTAATCGATTGAAATCAGGACTGTAAGGTGCCGGAAGGGGTGGGATGGAGAAATATGTGCGGAGTAAAACGAATTCAAGTGTTTGTTTAGTAGTGAGATGCAAAATAAAGCGCATAAAAAAACGGAACATTTGTCCATAAGATTGACAAAATGTTCCGTTATAAGATTTGAATAATCAGATGATTATTTTCGCGTAACTTTTACTTTCTTGGTCGGATCGAGTGTGGCATTGCGGTGGTCAGCTTCTCTGATTACATTCTCTGCAATTTCAGCAAAAGCTTTACCCAGAATCGAGTCATCGTTAAAAGCAACTGGAGTCCCGAAATCTCCCCCTTCGCGAATACTCTGTACAATTGGGATTTGCCCAAGAAGCGGTAATTCAAGTCTTTCGGCCAGTTTTACGCCACCTTCTTTTCCGAAAATGTAATACTTATTTTCGGGCAGCTCTTCAGGAGTGAACCACGACATGTTTTCGATAAGACCCAAAACCGGAACATCAACGCCCTTGCCTTTAAACATGTTAACCCCGCGAATAACATCGGCCAATGCTACATCCTGAGGTGTAGTAACTATTATTGCTCCGGTTACCGGCACCGTTTGAACCAATGTAAGGTGAATGTCACTGGTTCCGGGAGGAAGGTCGAACAACAGGTAATCCAGAGTTCCCCAGTTACCATCAGTAATCAATTGTTTGAGGGCATTCGAAGCCATTGGGCCACGCCAGATTACGGCATCTTCGGTCTGCACAAAAAATCCGATGGACAGGAAGCTAACACCATATTTGCTGATGGGCTGAATCCGCTCTTTTCCGTCAACGCGAACTCCTGATGGCCGGGTATCTTCGGCACCAAACATTTTCGGAATGGATGGACCAAAAATATCGGCATCAATCAAACCAACTTTTGCACCGGTTTTAGCCAATGCAATGGCCAGGTTTACTGAAACGGTTGATTTTCCGACGCCGCCTTTTCCTGAAGCTACTGCAATCAGGTTTTTGACTCCGGGTAATATCGGGCGTTCCATCTGGTGAATAGCTTTGGCCGTAATGTTGCCTTTTATTTCAACATCGGCACCAACATAGGTTGATATGGCTTCCTCGCAGGCTGCAATAACAGCCGGTATATTCGGATCATCAGATCGCTGGAAGACCAGGGAAAGAGTTACTTTTTTACCTGCAACACGGATTTCCTGAGCCATGTCGAGCGAAACAACATCTTCGTTGCTTCCCGGGTATTTCACATTCCGTAAAGCATCGGTAATATTTTTGGGAACAATT
>JAJZSZ010000436.1 GCA_021849365.1 Bacteroidota bacterium
CGGGAGCAAGTATGTTTCAGGTTCACAGGATCAGCTGGGCATCATTGTTCCGGGCATTAGCCGGCTCGATTATGATGGAAATTACTGGCCTGCACACATCGAGAATACGCTCGACAAGGAAACCTGTGAATGGTTGTCAAATGTTCTCCAGTTGATACCTCTTTCTCCAAGGCCCAATGGTTACGACCCGCTGGAAATTCAGGATTTAAAACCCGAATATGTCAAAGTATTGGGCGATGCCGGTTATCAATGTTACGACGCCATCCTTCAGAAAGACGTTAAATTGTTGGGCGAATCGATGACAAAAACCTTCTATGCCTGGAAAAAGATTCTGCCCAACACGGTACCAGAATGGGTGCTGGAAGAAATGGAAAGCAAATACATTGGGAAATATCCGGGAGCAATTACCTCGGGTTGTGGCGGCGGATATGCTGTTGTTGCATCGGAAGAACCAATTGAAGGCGCAATGAAAATTAAAGTCAGGTACTAAAATAATTTACGAATTGGACAATTTACCATTTACGATTCGTTAGAAGAAAATAGCAAATAGTAAATATTCAAATAGTAGATCGTTTAACTTTAGGCACTCCAAAAATTAAAAATTATGAGCAACAAATACTGCCTGATTATGGCCGGTGGATCTGGCACACGTTTTTGGCCCAGAAGCCGCAAAGCTAAACCCAAACAATTCCTGACCATCTTCGGAAACGAATCACTGATTCAGGCTACCATAAGCCGGTTCGGCAATTTTATTCCGGACGAAAGTATCTACATTGTCTCGAACAAAGGTCAGAAAGAAGTTCTGGAACAACAAACCACAAGACTTCCGAAAGAAAACCTGATATATGAACCGGTAGGTAAGAACACCCTTCCGGCCATCGGACTGGCAGCACTGTTTATTGCAAAAAAAGATCCCGACGGATTACTGGTGGTTTCTCCAGCCGATCATCTTACGCAAAACGATGCCCTGTTTCAGGAAACCATTGAATCGGCAGCTAAAATTGCTCAGGAGAAAAACGGGATTGTAACCATCGGGATTACGCCAAATACACCGGCAACGGGTTACGGATACATCGAAATTGCTGACGAAATTCAGATTGGTCAAACCATCAAATCGTACGCAGTAAATCGATTTGTTGAAAAACCAAACCTCGAAAAAGCCAAAGAATACATCAGCTCCGGAAGATTTTTCTGGAATGCCGGAATCTTTGTCTTTAAAGTTTCTGTTTTTCTGGAAGCCGTTCAGAAACATGCACCCAAACTGTATACCGACCTGCTAAAAATTGCCGAGACCATTGGAACTGAAAGCTACGAGCAGGTTCTGGATATAATATACAATCAGGTTGATTCCATTTCGATTGACTACGGCATCATGGAAAAGGCTGATAATGTATTTCTGGTTCAGGGCGACTTTGTTTGGAACGATTTGGGAAGCTGGGAAGAAGTGTACAAATACGATCAGCAAAAAGATGAAAACCAGAATGTCAAATCGGGCGAAGTGGTTTTCATTAACTCTAAAAACTCGTATGTGTCGGCTCCAAACAGCCTTGTTGCTGTTGTTGGTCTCGACGACATAATTGTTGTTCAGGAAGGCGATACGATTTTGGTTTGCAAACGCGATCAGGCCGAAGAAATCAAACATGTAGTTGCTGAACTGACCAAACGAAATTTGAATCAGTACCTGTAATCATCTTTATCCGGAGCGTGCTGAACTAATTTCAGCCTACAACATTTCTGGTTACTATTGACTCTCTTCAAAACAGAGGGTTCCATCATACCTTGTCCTCTACTTTAACTAAACTACAAACTGAATTTTAAAACTAACTCTATGCAAATTAAATCATTACTGAAAATCGGATTGGCAGCACTGTTCTGTGCCTCCGTTGCGGGTTCAGCCTCCGCTCAGCCGAAAAAAGCATTGCCGGCGCAGTTCTCTACTTCCGACGAATCGCTGAAACAATACCAATACCCCGACTGGTTTCGCGATGCCAAATTCGGGATATGGTCGCATTGGGGACCACAGGCTGTTCCGCGTCAGGGCGACTGGTATGCCCGCAATATGTACATTCAGGAAGGTAAATGGGAATCGCGGCAATACGAAGACCACCTGAAAAAGTACGGACATCCTTCAAAGCACGGATATAAAGACATCATCCCGTTGTGGAAAGCTGAGCGCTGGGATCCCGAAAAACTGATGGCCCTTTACAAAAAAGTAGGTGCCAAATATTTTGTAAGTATGGGAACCCACCACGACAACTTCTTCTTGTGGAACTCGAAGCTTCATAAATGGAATTCGGTAAACATGGGGCCTAAAAAGGATGTGGTTGGTCTGTGGCAAAAAGCTGCTAAAAAAGAAGGTTTACGCTTTGGCGTTTCCGAGCATTTGGGTGCCAGTTATACCTGGTTCCAGGCCGCGCGAGGTGCTGACAAAACTGGTCCGTTGGCCGGAGTTCCCTACGATGGCAACGACGAGCAATATGCCGATTTGTACCACAAAAAGACTGCTCCAGATGACAAAGAATGGCTGACAAAAGATCCTGAAAATCAGAAAGATTGGCTGTCAAAAATTACCGAACTGATCGACATGTACCAGCCCGATTTACTCTATTCCGACAGCGAACTTCCGTTTGGCGAAATTGGACGAACTATGCTGGCTCATTATTACAACCAGGATTTGGCCAAAAACAAAGGCGCGCTGAATGCAGTTTACACAGCCAAACTTCGTCCGTCGCAAGGCCGCTGGGTGCAGGATGTGGAACGTGGAGCATTGGACTCGATCAGTCCTTATCCCTGGCAGACCGACACTTCTATCGGCGACTGGTATTACCGCACCGGACAAAAATATATGACCGGAACCGAAGTAATACAGATGCTGGTTGACATTGTCAGCAAAAACGGGAACTTACTGCTGAATGTGGTACAAACTCCTGAAGGCGACCTTGAACCTGATGTATTGAATATTCTGAATGAAATTGCACAGTGGACACCCGTAAACGGTGAAGCTATTTACGGAACACGGCCCTGGAAAATATATGGAGAAGGCCCTTCAACCGAAAAGAATCAGGAAAAGGGACAGTTTGGCGGCGTGAAAGATGTTCGCCCATACGAGTCAACCGATATCCGCTTCACGACCAAAGGCGAATCGCTTTATGCTTTCTGCATGAATAAACCAACCGGCGATATTAAAATCAAATCGCTGGGTAAGAATTCAAAGCTAAATCAGCAAAGCATTGCCTCGGTTAAACTGTTGGGAAGCAAACAAAAGTTGTCGTGGAAACAGGAGGACGATGGTCTTGTAATCAGCAAACCAAACCAATTACCTGAATGGGCGGTAGCAACTTTCAAAATTGAGTTTAAGAAGTAACTGGCACTACGAAATATAAATTTCAGAATAAAGAAAACCCGGAGGACTACAACCATGTAATCCATCCGGGTTTTTTAACGGAGAAATATAGAAATACAACTGATATTATTTGCCAAACTTCTCTATATCAATCATCTGGCTACCTGAAGTTAAGCGACACAAATAGATCCCTTTTCGCAGCGAACCGACATTCAAACTGATTGTCTGTCCGGCATCCACGCTGTAAAGTTTTTGTACCATAATTGACTTACCCGACATATCCACGATTTCAACCAGCATTTCGTCAACACTATTTCCTGAATACTGAATATTCAAAACGTCGGTCACCGGATTCGGGAAGAGCTTAACTGCTGTTGTTGCCAGACC
>JAJZSZ010000040.1 GCA_021849365.1 Bacteroidota bacterium
ATCAAGGTTTCAGGAAATTGCGAGATGTGCAAAGAGCGGATTGAAACTGCAGCCAAGTCGGTTGCTGGCGTTACGACCGCCGAATGGAGCGCCGAAACCAAGCAACTGCACGTAAGCTTCGATGGCACCAAAACCAGCAGTGACGCCATCCAAAAAGCCATTGCCAAAGCTGGTCACGACACCGAAAAGTACAAAGCGCCCGACGATGTGTACAAAGCGCTGCCTGACTGCTGCCTTTACCGTTAATAAAGATTCTTTAAATTCAACTGACCTGGTGAACAAATTCATCAGGTCAGTTTGTTTAAGTACTTGTCCAAATCAATTAAAAAACCTCAAAATCAACAGAAATACATCCGGTCGCTGGTACCCGCCTAATTCAATGAGTAATGTTTAACGATTAAAAATTTAAAGCCATGAAGTATTACATCACGAAAAAAATCGACGCCACATTTGAACAGGCAATTGACCGCGTAAAAGAATCGCTCGGAATAGAAGGATTCGGTGTCTTATCCGAAATTAATATTCACGATAAGTTCAAGGAAAAGCTGGATGTCGATTTCAGGAGATACACTATTTTGGGTGCCTGCAACCCGGCCTACGCCTACAAAGCGTTACAAAGCGAAGACAAAATCGGCACCATGCTCCCTTGCAATATTGTGGTTCAGGAATTGGCCAAAAATGTGATTGAGGTAACAGCTGTTGATCCGGTCGCATCGATGATGGCAATTGAAAACCCAAAACTTGCTCACATTGCTGAAGAGGTAAAAGGAAAACTGAAACGTGTTATTGAGTCGCTACACAACGGGGTCGAATCATTCGGATTGGTCTGATCGGCGGATAAACAGTAGAATATGGAACTGAACGATTTACTTAAGTACAACCCCATTGTTTTGGCTCTTCTGGCAACCCTTTTTACCTGGGGAATCACCGCATTGGGGGCAGCGATGGTGTTCTTCTTCAAAACCATCAACAAAAAAATACTCAATTCGATGCTTGGTTTTGCCGCCGGCGTTATGATTGCTGCCAGTTTTTGGTCGTTGCTGAAACCTGCCATCGAAATGGCCGAAGAGAATGGTTCTGTTGCCTGGGTTCCGGCATTGGTTGGCTTTTTGTCAGGAGGAGCTTTTTTGCTGCTTATTGATAAAATTCTGCCGCACCTGCACAGCAACCTTTCCATCGACAAGGCGGAAGGGATCAAAACCTCCTGGCAGCGAAGTGTTTTACTTATTTTGGCCATCACCCTGCACAATATTCCTGAAGGGCTGGCAGTAGGTGTTGCTTTCGGCGCATTGGCCCATAACGCGGATGCCGGAATTTTAGCTGGCGCGGTGGCTTTAGCTATTGGAATTGGGTTACAGAATTTTCCTGAAGGAGCTGCAGTGTCTATCCCTCTGCGCCGCGAAGGATTTAGTCGGACGAAATCGTTCATGTACGGGCAACTTTCAGGAATCGTGGAACCCATTGCGGGAGTAATTGGCGCTGCACTGGTTTTATATATCACTCCCCTCCTGCCTTATGCCCTGGCATTTGCTGCCGGTGCCATGATTTTTGTGGTGGTCGAGGAACTTATACCAGAATCGCAAACCGGCAACGAAACCGATTTATCTTCGATTGGCGCAATGGTTGGTTTTGCCACCATGATGGTGCTAGACGTGGCGCTTGGATAACTTTTAAAACCTAAAAAAGATGAACTCAAAGATAGAATTTCAAAAATCGCCCGAAAACAGGCAAATAGTTGTAAAAAGCAGTTACCGGAATTCGCTGGAAACCATCTGGAACGCTTTTACGAAAACAGAATTTCTGGAACAATGGTGGGCGCCTGAGCCCTACAAAGCAATTGTGGTAACCAACAACTTTGAAAAAGGCAAATTCCTATTTTATTACATGCTTTCTCCTGAAGGGCAAAAACATTACTGCATCGCCGAGTTTCTTGAAATCGACCCGCTGAAATCGTACGCTGTGCTCGATGCATTTTGTGATGAAAATGCGGTCGTCAATACTGAATTTCCAAGAATGAAATGGCTGAATACCTTCAGTTGTGAAAACGGAATTACCACTGTAACCAACACTATTACCTACGAAAAAGCCGAGGATATGGCAAAAATACTTGAACTGGGTTTTGAGGAAGGCTACAAAATGGGACTAAATCAGCTTTACAATCTCTTGAATAAAAAGTAGGCCGTTGCAAGTTTTCGGTAAATTCGTTTACCAACGACCCAGTAAAATCAATGAATTTTAGCGAAAAACAAGCCGGAACAACTACCTTTATCCGGGTATTGCAAAAAATGCGATGCAGTAAAATGTAAAACCGATGAATGTTACTGAAGAAAAACTATATCAAAAGGCTTATCTGTTAAGCCTTTTTACGATTTTTTACAACCTCATCGAAGGGGTTGTTTCCATGCTTTTAGGTTATGAAGACGAAACTTTGACCTTGTTTGGATTTGGTGTCGACAGCTTTATCGAAGTGATGTCGGGTATTGGAATTGCGGTAATGATCCGCCGTATACGTCAGAATCCTGCTAGTCCGAAAAGTGAGTTTGAAATCAAGGCATTGAAGGTTACCGGAACTGCGTTTTATTTGCTTTCCGTGGGTTTGCTGGCAGGCATTATCGTAAATTTGGTCAACCAGCACAAGCCAGAGACAACTTTCTGGGGGATAGTTATTTCACTAATCTCAATTGCAGTAATGATTTGGCTGATGAATGCCAAAAAATCGACCGGCAAAAAGCTCCATTCCGATCCCATCGTTGCCGACGCCAATTGCACCAAAGTGTGCGTTTACATGTCGGTAGTGCTGCTGATTTCGAGCCTGATATATCAACTGACCGGCTTTGCGTATGCCGACGCGATTGGTGCCGCTGGTTTGATTTGGTTCTCCATTTCAGAAGGAAAAGAAGCATTTGAAAAAGCCAAAGGCAAAAGCTGTAGCTGCGATCATTGTCACAGCTAAAAACTGAACATGAAGTACTTCGTCAAAAATATGGTTTGCCCGCGCTGCATCATGGCTGTGCGTCAGATATTTCAGGAAATGAATTACGCTCCTACCGAAGTCGCTTTGGGTGAGGTGGAAACAAGTGAGCCCGTTTCTCCGGAAATGCTGCCTGTTTTGCGCGAAAAGCTGACCAGTTATGGTTTTGAGCTGATTGACGACTCCAAAAGCCAGTTGATTGAAAAGATTAAAACGCTGATCATCGAGCTAATTCACTACCGGAAAGAGGATTTGAAGGTGAATTATTCCGACTTCATTGCGGCCAACCTCGACAAAGATTACCATTACCTGAGCAACCTGTTTTCGGAGGTAACCGGCACTACGATTGAGAAATATATCATCAGCCAGAAAATTGAACGGGTGAAGGAACTGCTGGTGTATGACGAATCAACGCTCAGCCAAATTTCCGATGATTTGGGCTACAGTAGCGTGGCACATCTTTCAGCGCAATTCAAAAAAGTGACAGGCCTTACTCCTGGGCATTTCAAGCAGATTGGGAACAACAAACGCAAGCCGCTCGACCAGGTATAACCCGTAAATCCTGTAAATCATTCCCCAAATTGTGTAAAATTTTCCTCCTGAAGGTTGGTTACTTTTGCTTATAAATAAAGCTGAATATTTTAACCTGTATTGGCGAAGAACCGGCCTCGGCCGGTGAGCCGAAAAACAAGTGAAGACGGCGTTAAAAAATCTTTTCTGTTTGAGCCGTAGGCGAGTTTAAAAGATTTTAGCCGTCAAACGCTGGTTTTTCGTGCGAAGCGGGCGCAGCCTTGACTTTTTTTGATTCCTTTTTTGTGTCAAGACAAAAAAGGAATTAGGGTCAGGGGCAAAGCCCCAATAAGAAAACAAACTTTGCAGATTAATGGATACTCAGGTAAATCAAACGAAAAACTATGGCAACAGTAAAAAATAATTTCCCAGTAACCGGCATGAGTTGCGCGGCCTGCGCATCAAGTGTGGAGAGCATGCTGAACAGTCAACCCGGAGTCGTTGCAGCAACAGTGAATTTTGCCGCATCGAGCGTTTGGGTTGAATATCAAACAGGAGAAACCAATCCGTCCAAATTCAGGGAAGCCCTGCAATCGGTTGGCTACGACCTGCTTTACGACGAGAACGAAGTCAGCAAACAGGCAGAAATCAAGCAGCACGAATCGGTTATTCTGAAGCAAAAAACCATTTTCGCCGGATTGTTTGCCCTGCCCGTTTTCCTGATTGGTATGTTTGCGATGAATATGCCATATGCTAATTGGATCATGTTGGTTTTATCAACACCAGTGATTTTCTGGTTCGGGCGCGGATTCTTCATCACCGCCTGGAAACAACTGAAACATGGCAAAACCAACATGGACACACTGGTAGCCTTAAGCACCGGAATTGCCTACTTTTTCAGTCTTTTTAACACCATTTTCCCACATGTCCTGATGTTTGGCGACAGCCATCCTCCGGTATATTTCGAGGCCTCAGCCGTCATCATTTTCTTCATTTTACTTGGCAGAACGCTGGAAGAAAGAGCGAAAGCAAACACTTCATCGGCCATTAAAAAACTGATGGGATTACAGGCTGATACTGTCACCTTGGTTGAAAACTTTGGCATTGAGTCGGTTCAACCTATTTCAGCAGTCAAAATTGGGAACAAATTACGGGTGAAGCCCGGGGAACGCGTTCCGGTTGACGGTATTTTGCTGGAAGGAACTTCGTTTGTTGACGAAAGTTCGATTACCGGCGAGCCTTTGGCGGTTGAGAAAACTGCCGGAAGTGCTGTCTTTGCAGGAACCATCAATCAGAAAGGCAGTTTTGTGATGGAAGCGCAAAAAGTAGGCAGCGAAACCCTGCTGGCGCGCATCATCCGCATGGTGCAGGAAGCGCAGGGCAGCAAACCTCCGGTACAAAAGCTGGTTGATAAAATTGCCTCGGTATTTGTACCAGTGGTGATTTCCATTTCAATAATAACTTTCATCGTTTGGATGATTTTGGGCGGCGAAAATGCACTGCCACAGGCTTTGCTGACGATGGTTTCTGTGTTGATTATAGCCTGTCCGTGTGCTCTGGGATTAGCCACGCCAACCGCCATTATGGTGGGCATGGGCCGTGGCGCCGAATTGGGCATCCTGATCAAAGATGCCGACGGACTGGAATTGGCTCACCGCATTGATACGCTCATTCTGGATAAAACTGGAACAATTACAGAGGGAAAACCTGCAGTAACCGATACGATCTGGAATACAGAAGATCAGGATCATTTGAAATCGGTTTTGCTGAGCATGGAAATGCAATCGGAGCATCCGCTGGCGGAGGCAATCGCCAATTCGCTCAAAAACGATGGCATTCAACCAATAAATCTTGAAAGTTTTCACAGCATCACCGGGCGCGGAGTTTCAGCAGTTTTTGAGAATGAAACATTCGTGGTAGGCAACGAACAACTGATGGCCGAATCAGGTATCTCGCTATCAGAAAAAGATATTAAAACAGCCAAAAACCTTCAGGAGCAAGCCAAAACGGTGATTTTTTTCGGAGGAAATGGCCGGGTTCTGGCAATTCTGGCGATTGCAGATCAGATAAAATCCTCGTCGAAAGCCGCCATTGAAAAGCTAAAAGCCAGCGGCATTGAAGTGATCATGCTCACCGGCGATAATGAGCAAACGGCGAAATCGGTAGCCCAACAGACCGGAATCAGCACTTTCAAAGCCGGATTGTTGCCCGAAGACAAAGCTGAATTCATCAAAATGCTTCAGCAGCAAGGCAAAGTGGTAGCGATGGCTGGCGACGGCATCAACGATTCGCATGCTATGGCACAGGCCGATGTGAGTATTGCCATGGGCAGCGGCTCCGACATCGCGATGGACGTAGCAAAAATGACCATTGTTTCGTCGCGACTTGAAGCTATTTCTTCAGCCATTGAGCTATCAAAACAGACATTGCGAACCATCAAACAGAACCTTTTTTGGGCATTTATTTACAACATCATTGGAATCCCAATCGCAGCAGGTCTCCTCTACCCTTTCTTCGGATTTTTGCTGAACCCGATGATTGCCGGTGCTGCCATGGCCATGAGCTCGGTTTCGGTGGTAAGCAACAGTTTGCGACTAAGATTTAAGAAGCTGGAAGGAAAATAGTTGTCGTTGTTGTGATTGTTGTGAAGCAGTTTTGCAGTGATGCAGTTTTCTCACATTTTGCAACTCAGGTACTCAGGAACTTTAAAACTTAAATTTAATAAAATGAACACATTAAAATTCAAAACAACCATTAAATGTGGCGGTTGCATTGCCACTGTAACTCCATTTTTGAATAAGATTGACGGCATTTCAACCTGGAGCGTGGATACCAATTCGCCGGACAAGATTTTGACAGTTGAAACAGAAACTGTTAGTCCGGAAGAAATTACCAATACGCTGAAAACGGCAGGATATCAGGCAAATCTGATTTAAGCTGCCGAATTGGTCCGTGTGGCTTTAACAAATCGCATAGTTGGTTGTTTTAATGACCAAAAATTCAGGCAAAATGCTTAGAGAAATACGGACCAATTACGAAAAATTTGAGCTTACGGAAAGCGGAATCAATCCAAATCCATTTGAACAGCTGCGAACCTGGCTTGAAGAAGCCATTTCAGGAGAAGAAATTGAACCAACAGCAATGGTTTTGTCGACTCTCGACGTGCAAGGTTTTCCGGAATCGCGGGTGGTTTTGCTGAAAGAACTGAAAGACGACGGATTGGTATTCTACACCAACTACGAAAGCAAAAAGGGAAATCAGATCGCGCAAAACGGGCACGTGGCGGTAGTTCTCTTCTGGCCAAAGCATGAACGCCAGGTGCGATTAAAGGGAACAGTCGAAAAAATTAGTGAATCGGAATCAACCGACTACTTTAAATCCCGGCCAATCGACAGCCAGTTGGGAGCCTGGGCCTCACCTCAAAGTCGGATTATTGAGAGTAGGGAGATTTTAGATCAGAATTACCGGCTTTATCTGGAATATTTCAAAAGCCGCGAAATAGAAAAACCACCTCATTGGGGTGGCTTTCTTATACGTCCTGCATATTTTGAATTCTGGCAGGGCCGATCAAACCGCTTGCACGACAGATTCGAATTCAGTTTATCGGATGACCAGTGGATTATTCATCGTTTAGCACCTTGATTTTTTATCAGGCATGTACTTCTGAATGTTGATGTTTGAATTTGCTCAGGAATCCATCGAGTGTCCAGAGTGCCAAAGCAGCAATCAGAATCAGGTAAGCAATCGTTGGAATGGATGTAAACAAGCCGGTTCCGGTTTTCAGTACCGACGAGGCTCCCTTGTTGTTAATAGCCTCCATCTTTCCAAACAAAGTTCCCCAGAAACCGGTACTTTCACCTGCCGATGCACCTTGTCCCGAAACAGTAATATAAATCATGAGCAGCAAAAATGCCACTATCAGGATTATCCAGGTTCGTTTACTGATTACCGGCTGGTAATTAGCCAGTAAAGGTTTACGCTGAACAGCAGCCTCGGCATAAACACGACTCATTACCCTAAAGGTAAAATCTGTTGATGGAGACTCAATCTTCATCCCTCTCATCAGTTCTCCAAATTGTTTATCCTGCTTATTCATATCTTTAAATTTAATATTTCATTTTTAAGTTATTGCGTAAAGCTCCGTACTCCATGCTGCTCATTTAAAGCAGCGAATATACTTCCTCTTTAAGCATCTCGTGCAACAGCTCGTACATCTTTTTTCGTGCCCGGTGTATTTTAACCTTTATATTACTCACTGTCAAACCTGTTATCTGACTTATCTCATCCATCGATTGATTTTCGTAATAATACAAAGTAACCAACACCTGATCGTCTTCCGGGAGCTTCTCCAAAGCCAGATTCAGGTACTTTTCCTGATCTTCCTTTCGGTTTTCCCTGTAATAATCGTGCATCCGCTGTTCGTCCTGGTCCGAAACCTGACGATCGTCGAGTGATTTAAATTCTATCCGGCGTTTTCTCAATTCAGAAATGCAGGCATTATAAGTAATGCTGTACAACCATGTCGAAAATTTCGATTTGCCTTCGTAAGAATCAAGCTTTTGAAATGCCTTCACAAATGTATCCTGAGCCATTTCCTCAGCTTCCTCCGACTTTTTCATCAGTTTTAAAGCCAATGTATATACCATTTTCTGATACTTCTCCACCAAGAAAGAAAACGCCTGAACATTTCCTTTCTTAACAGCATCGATATAGTATAAATCGTCAGTTTGTTTCATCACAGGTAAATAGACGCAACATTAGAAAAGCGGTTACATTTTTCAATTAAAAATATTTGAAGATTTGGAAATTTAGAAATGTGGAAATGAAAAAATATTATTTAAGTGAATAGTTAATTCAAAAACAATTTGACAATCAAACAATTTAGCCATTAGCGGCTTTTTGTAACTCTAAACTTTAGTTCCCCAGCCACTTCAAACTTTTTTTAAATCTTTTGTAACCGCCGGAAAATACCTGCGTCATACTGGCGAGTTCGAAAACAATTAAACATTAAAACCGAATATTATGCAAGTAGAAATTTTAGTTCCGTTAGCATTTTTTGCACTGGTTTTTGGATCATGGTATTTATATGTAACCACCAGAAACAAAGAACGTTTAGCCTTAATCGAAAAAGGTGCCGATCCTAAGTTATTTAAAACCAAAGATGCCGGATCAGCTTTCCGTACCTTAAAACTTGGCCTGTTTTTCATCGGAATTGCGATTGGCATTATTGGCGGATATTTCCTGACAGAAGGCGGAATGGAAGAAGAACCAGCCTATTTCTCTATGATCTTCCTGTTTGGCGGTGTCGCTCTAACGTCCTCATACTTTTTACAAAAAAGACAACCTGAAAATTAATATTCAGAAGCGATTAAGTAAAGCTGACTTTTGGGTTAATCCTGAAAGTCAGCTTTTTTGTTTTCTGCCGGAAAGATATTGAATCCCGCGCATTTCGTCCTTCCTGTTTCCTTTCGCTTTTTTTGTATTTTAGTGCAAATTTTAGCCAGATGACCAAAGAAAACATTCAGAAACGAATTGAAGAACTTCGCACACAACTCAACGAACACAACTATAATTACTATGTTCGTTCGCAACCAATCATCAGCGATTATGAATTCGATATGCTATTGAAAGAGCTTGAGAAACTGGAAGCTGAAAATCCTGAATTTTACGATAGCAATTCGCCAACTCAGCGCGTGGGCAGCGATTTGAACAAGGAATTTGAACAGGTAAAACATCAGTATTCGATGCTTTCGCTTTCCAACTCCTATTCAGAAGAAGAATTGCGCGATTTTGATCAGAAAATCCGCAAATTGACCGATCAGAAATTTGAATATGTGTGCGAACTGAAATACGACGGAACATCCATCAGTCTTCGGTATAAAAACGGGATGCTCGATAAAGCCATTACCCGTGGCGACGGAACTTTTGGTGATGATGTAACATCAAATGTAAAAACTATACGAAGCATTCCATTGAAATTGAAAGGATCTGGTTATCCTGAAGAATTCGAAATCCGGGGCGAAATTCTGTTGCCTTTTGCGGAATTTGACCGTATCAATCAGGAACGCGAAGAACTGGGCGAAGCATTGTTCGCCAATCCACGCAACGCTGCATCCGGAACGCTGAAATCACAAAAATCCTCGGTGGTAGCTGAGCGAAAACTCGATGCGTATTTTTACTATTTGCTTGGCGAGAACTTGCCAAACGACGGGCATTTCGAAAATCTGCAGGAAACAGCCCAATGGGGATTCAAAATATCGCCTGACACCGAAAAGTGCACCAATATTGATGAAGTGATTGCTTTTATCCGGAAATGGCATGACAAACGCTTCGATTTGCCCGTTGCAACCGACGGAATCGTGATTAAAGTGAATTCTCTGAAACTACAGCAATACCTGGGCTTTACAGCCAAATCGCCACGCTGGGCCATTGCATACAAATACAAAGCAGAACAGGCTGCCACTATCCTACTTTCAGTTTCTTATCAAGTGGGACGAACCGGAGCTGTCACCCCTGTTGCCAATCTCGAACCAGTTCTATTGGCCGGAACAACTGTCAAACGGGCCTCGCTGCACAATGCCGACATCATCAAAAGCCTCGACTTGCATTTGGGCGACACTGTTTTTGTTGAGAAAGGCGGCGAAATCATCCCGAAAATTGTAGGGGCCGATCAGGCTTCGCGCCATCCGATGGCCTTACCTGTTGATTTCATAAAAAGCTGTCCTGAATGTGGAACGGCGTTGATCCGCAAAGAAGGTGAAGCTGCACATTATTGCCCTAATGAAGATGGCTGCCCGCCACAAATCAAGGGAAAAATGGAACATTTCATCAGCCGAAAAGCCATGAATATCGACGGACTAGGTGCTGAAACCATCGATTTGCTGTACACCGAAAACCTGATCCGAAATATTGCTGATTTATATGAGTTGAAAAAAGAGCAAATCAGTCGTTTGGAGCGACTTGGCGATAAATCAGCCGATCGCATTCTGAAAAGTCTGGAAGAATCGAAGCAGGTACCTTTCGAGAAAGTGCTTTTTGCACTTGGAATTCGCTATGTGGGCGAAACCGTTGCTAAAATTCTGGCAAACAGGCTCATTAATATTGAGAACATTGAGAAAGCCAGTCTGGAAGAACTAACAGCAATCGATGAAATTGGCGGGCGCATAGCCGAAAGTGTTCAGTTGTACTTTTCGAATCCTGAAAATCAGAAATTGGTTGAGCGACTAAAGGAAAAGGGCCTTCAAATGCAATTAAATGAAGAAAGCCTCGCCAACCGGTCAGATAAACTGAATGGACTTTCTATCATTATTTCAGGAACTTTTGAGAAAAACTCGCGCGATGATCTGAAAAAGATGATTGAGCAAAATGGTGGTAAAAACGTTAGTTCAATATCAAAAAATACCAGCTATATGCTTGCCGGAAACAACATTGGCCCAAGTAAATTGGAGAAAGCTGAAAAGCTGAATATCCCGATTATCTCTGAAGACGATTTCCTGAAGATGATCGACTAAAAGTAATAGATTATCATTTTATTAAGCTTTTTAGTAATAATCTAAAACTTTTAGCATTTTTAAACATTAAAAAACAAACGAATTGTTATTTTTGCACTGAATTATGGGTTTAAAATCGAAGCTTGCCAATCGGATACTGAATTCAAAGCTGAGTTCGGTCGTCAGGGAGAAAAAAGTGGTTAACCTTGATTCTGCCAAATCTGTTGGTATCCTATGGGAAACTGGTCAGCAGGAGGCTTTTATCAAAGTTAAAAACGAGCTGTATCTGGCAGGAATTCAGGCAACCGGACTTTGCTATTTTCCAACAAAAAAGGCGGTGATTCCGGAAGAAATCACTGGATTTTCAAGGAAGCAGACCAGCTGGTGGCTCGAGATTCCAAAGACAAAACTTGTTGAGGATTTTATTCACCAAAAACTTGACATATTGATTGATTTATCCGGGCAAAAGAGCTTTCCGTTAATTTACACAACGGCTCTGTCAGAAGCCACATTTAAAGTGGGTTATGCCGGAAATTCAACCAATTATTTTGACCTGAACATTGAATTTCAGGAAGAACCACAGCCGGTTCAACTGGCTGAGCAAATTTTGTATTATTTGAAAAGGATTAATAAAACGACGATAGAATGACACATCCATTTGCAGGAGCCGGAGTTGCATTAATAACTCCATTTAACGAAGATTTGAGTGTTGACTACAATTCGCTTGAAAAATTAATTGAAGATCAGATTGCCGGGGGAATTGATTATTTGGTAGTACTGGGAACAACCGGTGAAACTCCTGCCCTTTCGGATGAAGAAAAGAAAGAAATTGTTCGCTTTGTGATTGATAAAAATGCCGGTCGCCTCAAAATCATGGTTGGGATAGGCAGCAATAATACTCTGGGATTGGTCGATTCAATCAAAAAAACTGATTTTACCGGTATTGATGGAATCCTTTCTGTAACTCCTTACTACAATAAACCAACTCAGGAAGGTCTTTTTCAGCATTTTAAAGCTGTAGTTGAAGCCAGCCCTGTACCCGTTGTTCTTTACAATGTTCCGGGGCGTACTGGAATTAATATGGATGCTGAAACAACATTGCGGATTGCCCGGCTCTCTGAAAAAGTGATCGGAATTAAAGAAGCATGTGGCGATTTAAGCCAGTTTGCCAAAATCGTAAATGGCGCTCCTGATTACTTTAAAGTAATTTCGGGCGACGACGGGCTCACTTTACCAGCCATTGCTACCGGTTCGATTGGTGTTATCTCGGTTATTGCCAATGCATTGCCTACCAAGCTCGCGCAACTGACTCACGCATCGCTTGAAGGAAATATATTGCTAGCCAGCGAATTGCATCTTCAAATGGCTGAGATGATCAAACTTATATTCAAAGAAGGAAGTCCGGCCGGCGTAAAAGCATTGATGGAATTACAGGGCAAAACCAAAAATACGGTGCGGTTGCCACTGGTTCCAGTTTCTGCAAGTACCTATTCACTAATTGAAAAAGAGTTCAGTCAAATCGGTTAAACGCTGGATTAAAATAGAATTGTGTTAAGTTTGTTGTACTGAGATTGAATCGGCTTTTGCTGATTCGTTTTTCCGGCCTGACAAACCTCTAAATTCTATAAACCGATGAGCGTATTGACTACCTCTCTGCTTGTACTTACAAGTATATTAGCAATTATATTCCTGACATCCAGGATAAAGTTGAATGCGTTCATTTCACTTTTCCTGGTTTCGCTTTTTCTGGCCCTGACCGCTATTCCAAATGCCGATATTCTGAAAATCCTGAAAGACGGGTTCGGCTCAACAATGGGCTCCATCGGATTCCTGATCATATTTGGAGCGGTGATTGCCATTGTTCTGGAAAAAAGCGGCGGAGCATTGAGCATTGCCACTTACATGCTTTCAAAAACGGGAGAAAAAAAAGCTCCGGCAGCTCTCGGAATAACCGGATTCCTCGCAGGTCTGCCTATCTTTTGCGATTCGGGATACATTATTCTCAGCGGTCTGGCCAAATCATTCAGTGCCAAAACCCGAATTGCCATGCCTTATATTGCTATCGTTTTAGCTTGTTCGCTGTATTCGGTGCATTGCCTGGTACCCACACATCCCGGAGCCCTGGCTGCTTCAGGAATAATGAATGTGAATATTGGTAATTTCATTCTTTTAGGAATCATATTTGCCATTCCAGGCGCCCTGGCTGCCTTTCTGTGGACACGCATGATGACCAAGAACAAAGCATATCAACCTGCTCATGCTGATTTTGAAAATGATCATTCCGAAATAAAACTACCATCACCTTTTTTATCGCTTCTACCGGTTGTAGTGCCTTTGCTGCTGATAACCCTTGCATCATCGTTTGCTGTATTAGGCTGGAAAGATCAAAACTATTTCTTCAGAATAATCCTTTTTATTGGCCAGCCAATTATTGCACTTTTCGCAGGAATGCTTTTATCCTTCCTGTTGCTGAAAGATACTGGTCTGAAAAAACTAAATGGAATTTTTGAAACAGCTATCGAGAAGGCTGGTCCGATTCTGATTGTTACAGCTGCCGGCGGAATGTTTGGTTCGGTAATTAAAGAAACCGGGATTGGAGCCGAAGCTGGTAATTTTCTCAGCAAAACAGGTCTTGGACTAGCTGTTCCTTTCCTGATTGCTTTCCTGATGAAAACGGCTCAGGGATCGTCAACCGTAGCAATTATTACCACAGCATCGTTTATTGCACCCATGCTCACAATGCTGGGACTGGATTCTGAAACCGGAAAATTATTTGCAACATTGGCAATGGGTGCCGGATCGATGATGATTTCGCATGCCAACGATTCCTATTTCTGGGTTATCACTAAATTTTCGGATATTGAAACTGACGTGACCTTGAAAATCTATTCAACGGCAACAATCATAATGGGCCTTACCGTTTTTGCCTGTATCTGGATAAGCGCACTGTTTGTTTTATAAGCAAATCTCAGCATTTACAATCATCGCACTGAAAATATTCGTACTGAAACGTAGTATGACTAATTCCAAAGCGGTTGTTTAGCAACTGTTTCGCATTTTCGGTTATATGATGGGTTTCCGAAACCGGGTGATTGCTGTTTAAAACCAGATGCGCTTCAAAATACACTTTATCATCATCGAGCTGCCACAGATGAATATGGTGCACACTTTTTATCTCCGGAATTTCCTGCAACACCGAAACTATCGCATTTTGATCTATTGCTGCAGGAGCAAACTGCATCAGGATTCCAACACTTTCCTTCAGTATTTTAAAGGTGTGAACAAAAATGTAAACGCTAATCAACACGGTTACCAGCGGATCGATCCAGTAAATCTGAAACAGCCAGATACAAACAGCTCCGGCAATTACAGCCACAGAAGTCATTGCATCGCCAATCAGATGTAAATAAGCCGCTCTGATGTTTAGATTTTCTTCCTTATTGCCATGCAAAATCAACACCGATAAGCCGTTGGCAAAAACGCCTAAAATACCCAGTCCAAGCATCCAGATATAGTCAACTTCTTTCGGATTCAGGAATCGTTTTCCGGCTTCCACCATCAGGTAAACCGAAATGGCAATCAACGAAATAGCATTGATAAAAGCAGCCAGAATCTCTGCCCTTTTGTACCCGAAAGTCGATTTTGCGTTTTGCGGCCGAAGTCCTATCCGGTGCGCTAAATAAGCCAGAACGACCGAAATTACATCGCTCAGATTGTGCAATGCGTCTGAAATCAGCGCTAAACTTCCGGAAATAATTCCACCAGTGAATTGGCCGATGGTTATTACCCCATTCAGGATAACGGTTAAAACCAGATTTCGGCCTGTATGTTCGTGATTATGCGACATGTTTCTTATATTTAACAAAGAAAAACCAAAGTAACTGAAATTAGATCTGAAACTCTAAAATAACATCTATGAGATTGCTTTTGATCATTTTCTCATTTTTTATTCTTTCATTCCAGATCGATGGTCAAACGTTACACTCACAGCAACCAAAAGATGTTGGCTACGAGATTAGCAGACTGAAACAATTGGTACCTGACAATTTCACTAAATTGATATCCGAAAAAGACATTGCTGGAAACCCTTATCTCGACCGTCGATTCCAGAAATCTTACATCTTGAAAATCACCGGAGCTGAAGTAAAAGATTTATCGCTTAGGTACAATCTCTACACGAACAACATGGAATTCAAAAAAGATGGTAAAATAATGACGCTTGCTGTTCCGGCCGAAATTGAACGCATCAATATGGGCGGAAAAATATTTATTTATACCCGCTACATGACTTCGGTAGATATTTGTGCTGGCTTTTTCCAGGTTTTATATGATGGATCCTATCAACTTTTGAAGAAAGACAGGGCAATCCTTAAAATGCCCCAAGACAACACAAATCCAGCCGATTCCATGCGCTTCGAACAAACCGAGCCGTTGTATTATTTGCGATATGGAAAGGGAATTGCGCACCTGGCTTACTCTCAAAAAACGCTGATTAAAACACTGCAGCCTATCCAGCAAAACATTGTCAACTATATAAAATCGAATAAGATAAACACGAAGAACGAAGCAAAACTCATTGATTTAATGAATTTTATCGACAATCAACCCAATTAACATCAATCTGTTTCTAACCCTTCAGTATAAATAATTCGCACTTTTTCATGGGGTTGATGCAACATTCACAATTTCACCCTCGTCATTCATTCAGAAAACAAAATCAAACATTTGGAGACGCTTTACCAAAATATTCATCATGATGCGATAGAAAGGTGTCGGAAGGGAGATACCAAAGCGCAATTCGAGCTTTACAAATTGTACTACAAACCCATGTACAATGTTTGTCTGCGCATGGTTGGCAATCCGGTTGAAGCTGAAGATGTGATGCAGGAAGCCTTTCTGAAAGCGTTTACAAAAATCGACACTTACGAAGGGAAAGTGAGTTTTGGCGCCTGGCTGAAGAAAATTGTGATTAACCATTCATTGGATCAACTGAAAAAGCGAAAAGTGAAATTTGAAGAACTGAATGAAAAAATTCCTGACGAAGAACCTTCAGGACTCGACATTTCGGAAATTCAGATGGAACAACTAAAAAGAGCCATTCAGCAACTCCCCGACGGCTATCGTGTGGTTTTAAGTCTTTATTTGCTCGAAGGCTACGATCACGAAGAAATTGCCCAGATACTCGGCATTACCAACGTGGCCTCGCGAACTCAATTTCTTAGGGCCAAACTTAAACTTCGGCAGCTGTTGCACAAAGAAGAATTGTTTCAATACAATTAAAAATGAAAGTCATGAACGACGAACTGGAAAGATTAATCTTAAATAACCGAAACTCTTTCGAAGAGGATGAACCGCTAGAAGGGCATTTCGAACGTTTTGAGGCCCGGCTTCAAAAAGCTTCGAAGCCAACACGAAAGCTCAATTTTCAACCTGCGCTCAAAATTGCCGTAATTGTGGTTTTTGCGCTGCTGGTGGTCAATCAGGCCCGGATGTGGTTCGCTCCTGAAAAGAAAGAAACTCTCTCACTGGGATCAATTTCGCCTCAATACAGCGAGGTTGAATTCTACTACACCAATGCCATTCAAACAGGCATGAAACAACTGGATACGCTTGAAAAAGAAGGGCTAATCAGCGAATCGGAACAACAAATAATGCTGAAGGAACAAAAGGAATTTGACCAGATGTACCAAAAGTTGCTCGAAGACCTGAAAGCCAATCCCGACGACGAACGGGTGATTAACGCCATGCTCGAGTATTACCAGTCGAGAATGAATGTAATAACATTGGTTATCAACAAATTAAAAGAGGTAAAACAACATAAACGTTCAAAAAATGAAATCAAAATTTAACCTTACCGTTGCACTGCTGCTTTTCACAACCCTAATGGTTAGTGCTGCAGGAGCCGAATACTCCAAACAATACCGGAAAGGATGGCCCAAAAGCGGAATATCAGGGGTACAAATCACCAATAAGTTTGGCGAAGTAAAAGTGAATGACATGGGTGGCGACTCGATCACCATTAAAGTGATAATTAAAATCGACAACGCTTCAGAAAGCAAAGCCAAAGACCTGATGGATAAAATACATATCAGCCTGCAGAAAAATGGCAATATCGTGACGGGCGAAACCCAGATTGAAGAAGGATTCAAAGGCAATAATTCATTTTCAATTGATTATCTGGTAAATACACCCAAAGACAAAGACCTGACCATAACAAACAAATACGGAAATGTAGTTGTAAATGAACTAAATGCCCGTGGAACTTTTGATGTTGCTTATGGGTCGATGACTGCCGGAAAAATGAAATCACCTTCCGGAAGCCCGGTTAAAATCGTTCTCAGTTACGGAAAAGCAACATTGGAAACAATTAACGAAGCCAATATTGAAATCAAATATTCGAAGCTGTACGCCGATGAAATTGGACAAATTGTGCTTGATTCGAAATATTCAACCCTCAATTTGGGTAAATCAGAGAATCTCACGCTGAATTCGAAGTACGATGGGATTAACATCGATGAAATTGGCCAGCTGAAATCAGTATCCAAATACACCAATTACAAAATCGGAACATTAACCGGCAGTCTCGATCTCGATACAGGCTACGGATCAGTTAAAATTGACAAAGTAGGGCCCAAATTCGACAAAATACAGATTACCAGCAGCTACGGAGGAATCAAAATTGGGTTGAACGAGTTGAATTATAAGCTAAAAGCAGACTGCAGCTATTGCAATGTTGATTATCCGACAGAGCGCTACAAGGGAAATAAAATACGCGACAACCAGAAATTTTCGCTCGAAGGCAATGTGGGTAACGGAGGTGGAACTGTTATTATCGACAGCCGGTATGGCGAAATTAAGCTGATTGAGGAATAAATCAGAATATACCAAGTAAAACAGAAAACCACGATTCGGTTGCCGGATCGTGGTTTTTATTTTATATTTAGAATAAAAATTCGCCAGTGGAAACTGCCCTTCAATTAGTCGCTTTCAACATTCCCTACCCGGCCGATTATGGTGGTGTAATCGACATTTTCTATAAAATAAAAGCGTTGTCTGAATGTGGAGTCTCCATATATCTTCATTGCTTTGAATACAACCGACCTCAGGCAAAAGAGCTGGAAAAGTACTGTGCGAAGGTTTTTTATTATCCACGAAAGAGCGGAGTTCGCTATCAATTATCGATTAAACCATACATTGTAGTTACACGAAACAACGACCAATTAATAAGCAACTTATCATCAAATTCTGCACCTATAATTTTTGAAGGACTGCACACCTGTTTTTATTTGAATCACGAATCATTGAAAGAACACATCAGGTTGGTCAGAACCCATAACATCGAACACGAATACTACCTGAATCTGAGCAAAGTTGAGCCGAATATATTCAGAAAACTGTTTTTCAGGATAGAAGCCAGCAAGCTGAAACGGTATGAAAAAGCATTACGAAATGCAACTCAGTTACTTGCAATTTCGCCAAACGACAACCTGTATTTCGATCGGAAATTTGGAACATCTCATTTCATTCCGGCCTTTCATCCGTTCAGCGAAATCACCTCAAAAACAGGAAAAGGCGAATATATTTTATTTCATGGAAATCTCTCGGTTGCCGAAAATATTCAGGCTGTAAATTACCTGGTTCAGCATGTTTTTCCGGAGATTAAACAAAAAGTGATTGTTGCAGGTAAGAATCCGCCAGTAAATTTAAGTAAAAAGTTACGGTCATGCCCCAATGTTCAGCTAGTTCCAAATCCGGGAAGCACCCAAATGCAGGACTTGATAGCAAATTCACATATTTGTTTGCTGCCAACCTTTCAGGATACCGGATTGAAGCTAAAACTGCTGGCATCGCTGTTTTCGGGTCGGTTTTGCATTGCCAATGCACCAATGATACACAAAACAGGACTGGAACACCTGTGTCATTTGGCTGATACGCCCAAAGAAATGATTGACGCAATCAATCAACTCTTTCAGATTGAGTTTACTTCAGAAGAAATTGAAAAGCGGCGGACTATACTTGAAGATAACTTCTCGAATCATAGAAATGCCTTGAAAATATTGCAAATCATCCAAAATTCTAACGCTTCTTAGTTGCCCGTTTCTTCAGGACCCCTCGGTTAACAGGAGCTTCTTTTCTGGGTTTGCGAACGCCGGGACCACCTAAATTTACCTTCTTGTTTTTCTCTTTTTTCTCGTGAAAAGCACCCTGCGACTCCGACAGTCTGGGAACTTTCCCCAGATAATCTTTATCAAACATAACAGGCCTTTCTTCATCAGTAAACACGTTTGAAATCGGCAAATCAGCCGGAAGAGGTTTCTCCTCAAGATAACGGTTTATAAAACGTTCGATTTCAGAAAGCAACTTCAGCTCGGGTTCGTTCGCAAAAGTGATGGCAATACCCGTTTTTTCGGCACGACCAGTACGTCCAATGCGGTGAATGTAATCTTCGGCTTCTTCGGGCACATTAAAGTTTATTACATGCGAAATATCCGGAATATCCAGTCCACGGGAAGCCACATCGGTAGAAATTAATATTCTGGAGATACCGCTTTTGAAACGTTCAAGAGCATTTATCCGGTAATTTTGCGATTTGTTAGAATGCAGAACACCTATCTGATCGGGAAACTTAGGATCAAGAAGTTCGAATACCCGGTCGGCCACTTGCTTACTTTCGACAAAAACCAGAACACGAACGAATTCGTCGGCCTGGATAAGCAGTTTTTCAAGCAGATTTACCTTGGTATAAAAATTAGGTACCGAATAAAAATATTGCCCTATTTGAGATC
>JAJZSZ010000437.1 GCA_021849365.1 Bacteroidota bacterium
GCCATAAGAATGGATCCTGATGCTAAAAACATGTAGCAAAACAGTAATAGGGAGAGGGTAGCAAGAGTAGTTTTTTTCATGATAAGATTAAATGGTTAGGTTGCAATCAAAAATAATTGATTTTTTTGAGAACCCAGACAGAGTTGTTCTTACAGATTATGATCAAAAATAAAGATGAGGAGAAGCAGTATATTGATTGCTTCTCCTCATTCAGTTTTTTGATCTAAGCCCAATTATAATTTGCCCAATTTACTCCAATTCCCGCTAAAATAGGCCTTGTCGAGGCTATTCAGGAATTCCTTGTTTTGTTTGCGGACGCCAAGTTCCATCAGGTCGCGGTAAATGTAAAACTGCAACCAGTAGCCGTAGCTGTATTTTTGCTGAAGGCTTTTGGGGCTTCGCATCAGGCTGTACCAACTTAGGTTGATGCCTGCTTTTTCGGCAATTACTGAAGCTTCCTGCGCATTTGCCCACATTTTTTCAGAAACCGATGTATTAATCGAGACCAGATCATTGTATTTCAAGCTTTCGGTTTTGATTACTTCGGCCTGATCGTCAATGCCTAGTTTCGGGAGCGAAACGGTGTGTTCAAATAGGGTGTCGCCATCCAAATCGAACGAAAGCTCGTCGATAAACCCGTTTTTGTTGGTATCAGCATATTTGATTGTTGAAAAAACTTTAGGTTCCACTTGAGTGCGTCCTGGGCCGTAGCCATCGTAAATTCCGCCGAATCCCTGGAATGAAAAAGCATTCTGATCAACCCGCCAAGCGCCCCATTCAGCACCAAACAAGTGGATTCGGCCGTCGAATTTTCCGATGTACAGGTTTCCTTTTCCGGAGTTATCCATATCCCATTCGCCACGGTCGCCGGCAGCATCGGCTTGCGGATTATTGTCGATTCCGCCTTTGCGCGAACCAATTTTAAAGATGTTGTTTGGTTCGTACAGTTCAACTCGTTCCCAGCGGGCGCAATCATCATCTTCATCGAAGGTAAAGTAGCACGATTTCCATTTACCCCGGTTGTGAATGAGGTTCCATGCGGATTCGTGGTCGGGATAAATCAGCTCCGAAATTTGTCGCCAGCGAGGATCCATAAACATGGTATCGGTAGCAGGTAGTCCGCGCATGTTTTCGAATTTGTGCACCTGGTCCATGTAATCGAAACCTCCGCCTCGGAAGTGGATAGTCATATCGAGGTCGAATTCATCCTGAACTGAGTTGTCGTTATCGAGGTCGAACGACATGGAAGCCCAGTCGATTTTTCCTGAAAGTTTAATGTTTTCAGGAGTATTGGCGAGGGTTTTGTCGTTTACAATAGGTGGCGAGTCGCAAAGCCTGATGGCCATTTCGGTAAGTCCATCACTGTCGGTATCGTAGAACAGAAACGGATTTTCCCAGTTGAGGCGCACATCGTTCATCTTGTCGGTTGTGGTGTGCATTTTCAGGAAAAGGCTTTTGCCATGATAATCTTCGAAGAAATCGGATTGTCCGTTGTGAATCCAGCAACGCAATTCAAAGGTGTCCCAATCGATGTAATTGAAAATATTATCCAAATCAGTGTCCAATACCCACATGTAATGGCCTGGGCCCCAGGCTCCCTTGTCTTTGGCAACATAGTCAACTACCACCTGCATATCGGCTTTCCCGTCTTTATTGGTATCATTCCAGTCGATCACCAAATCGTTGTAGCTGCCGTATTTGCCGTCCTTATCGCGGTCAATCATTAAGCAATCGCTATCGGTGTCGCCTTCAGCATCAGTTCGTTTCATATCGTCATCATCGTCAATCCACCGAACAGGAGTGTTGTTTATGGTCAACGTTTCCAGCATGTCGGGATCACCATCTTTATCCAGATCGGTATATTTTACGGAGGTTCCAACGGGGCCCAATGGCAGACGGTAAGAATTGAGCGGAATGTTGCTGTTCCAGTAAGGTTTTGAAGTCTGCGACATTGCCGTTACCCCTGACAGTAAAAGAGCAAGAACAAAAGGAATATTCTTCATACGATTCAATTTTTATAGTTTAAAGTTAGTATTTCGAGGAATGTTGGTAAGGTACATACAATTTAATAAACGTTTTTCAGGAACATTTAAATTGACGCAATCTGCAAGAATATAAAAACCAGTCCCCGGTTAAAGGAACTGGTTTAAGAGTTTAGTAGGTTATGGGTAGCTTATCTCACAGTTACTTTTCCGGCATCGAAAACTACCTGCTGATAGTCGGGACTGTCGTATCCATGGTTTGTTACTACCACCGATAGATTGAAGGTGCCGCTTGTTTTGTAAGTGTAGGTGCAGTACCATCCGCCAGTGGTTTGCGAAGTTTTAAGTCCGCGGGCACCGACTAAACCATAGTCGGCATAGTCGTCGCTTACTTTTAAAACCGGATGATTGTACATGTCAATTGAATCGGGATAAGTGATCCCACCGTCCAGGCTTTTTTTCTTTTTCATCACTTCGCGCGAACCACCTGGCCAAACCGAACAAATGTCGGCCTTGGTGATTACAACGAATTTCACAACTTTACCTTTCACCGCCTGAGTTACCAGCGAGTCTTTACCATTTTTTGCTGTCATGTACATTTGAACTTCACTGACAGAAGGGGCGGGTAGTGTATCTTCTTTCAGACAGGAAACTAACGAAAGGGAAACAAATACTCCCAGCGTAATGATGTATATTAACTTCTTCATTTTTCTGTTTTTTACCGGATTAATATCCTTTGTTTTGAGTTAAAGTAGGGTCTTTCTGAATTTCGCCAACCGGAATAGGAAGAATTAGCTGATATTCAGGAATTGAATTAGTGATGTAAATTTTATCGTCGTAATCGACTTTGGTCATCAGTGCTTTGGTAATTACCGGAATGGCTTTCCCGGTGCGTACAAGATCGAAATAACGATGTCCTTCAAAAGCAAGCTCCATGCGGCGTTCATGCAAAATCTGGTCGATGGTCAGGTCGGCTTCGGTTATCAGGTCTTTTGGACGAACTCGGCCTCTTACCTGGTTAAAGTAAGTTATGGCATCTGCTTTTTGCCCTGTAAGCATTAATGCTTCCGAATACATCAGCAATGCGTCGGCATAGCGGGTTACCATGTAATTATTGTCTGATCCGGTATTTACATAGCTTTTTACAGCGCTGGCCGCCGGACATAATTTAGATGCCCATGCCTGGATTGGTGGGGTATCGCCAGGGCATTTTCCTGAATCGATAGTTGCTACATAGCGGGTTAATTCTTTACTGTTTACAAAGTCGCGCATCAGGTTGTGTTCAACCAATAACTGGTTGCTCGATGGTGCCGACAAGCGTTTGCCAATATCAACTCCCATCCATTTAAACCAATAGCTTGGCTGGCCGGCAGCAACATTAAAGTTTACTTCGAAAATTGATTCGGCATTAAATTTATTGTTTGTGGCAAAAACACTCTTGTAGTCAGCAAGTAGCGAACAGTTACCTCCGGCTTTATCAACAACCAGCTTTTTCAATGTTTCGGCAGCTTTTGCCGGGTTGTTCATGGTAAGATAAACTTTTCCAAGGATTGTGAGAGCGGCGGCTTTTGTGGCGCGGGCTTCTTCGTTTTTCAAAGCTGCATCGCCTTTTTTGTAGCAATTTGCAAAAGCAAATTCAAGATCAGGAATAACTACCGAGTTGTAAATGTCGTTTACAGCTGTACGGCCAATCCCAAATGCTGAGTTTGGATCGGCATAGGGTTCAACAACTTTAGGAACA
>JAJZSZ010000438.1 GCA_021849365.1 Bacteroidota bacterium
GCTCTAAAATCGCTAGAATCCTTTACTCCCCTTACCTATCTTCACACGCCCGCCCTGCCCAGATAATGTGGTGCGGTTCGGATCAAAATCCATATAACTGGCATCAGATCTCTGGAAATAACGAGCCGACGACAGCTGCAGGTTTTGGATCGCTTCGGTACTTCCACTGATCGCGCTGCCAATGATCTTTGCATCAACGAAAAACTCTTTATCATTCCACTGGTGCAACAAGTCAAATCCACCGGTGTATGCATTCGTATTCAGAAACTCGAGGTACGGGTCGTTTATAAAACGATTGGTGGCAGTAAAGATTCCACCCAAAACAGTAGTTCCTTCATTGAAATCCTGCTGCAAACGTCCAACAGTATAACTGGTAAGCGGTTCGACCTGCAGATTTTTCTTTATTCCATTGGTTGATAACTCAGCATTTTCGCCTGCGGTAAGGCTATGAAGTACGCCAACAGCCAGTCCGTTCTTGCTTTTACCACTTATTTTAGCGGCACTCAAAATGGAAGTATTATCTGGATAATCAATGAATTGGTTTTCGCCCAGCTCCGGATGATAAGTTGGTGCATGCCCAATCCTCCGGGTGTAAAACACGTTGGCATCACCTAATTCAAACCTGAAGATGTTTTTCCCCTCCAGAAAGAACGGCCGCTTTTCTTCATAGAAAGTCTCGAATGCGGTGAGATTCATTACCGAAGGATCGGATTCAACTTGTCCGAAGTCGGGATTGATTGTAAAGTCGGCAGTGAAATTGCTCGAAAGTCCGATTTTGGCGTCCAATCCTACATTTCCCAGGAATGAATGTCCGTTTTTTGCAAAAGGGTTTTGTGGTATTTTTTCGAAAGTTTTCAGTTTCCCCAGCGTATATGGCATAATTTCAATACGTCGTGATTTAGGCAAATCTTTTATTCCGTGCAATTCGCCAAAAAGGTAAAGCATCCCGGGACCCGTTGATGTTTGCGGTTCCCAGTCGCTTTCTTCCTGCAAACGGTCAATCCAGCGCCAAACGTGCAGGCCCCAAACCTGCTCCTTGTCATTACTGTAGCGCAACTGGCTAAGCGGAATCTCATATTCGGCCACCCATGCCGAATCTTCCAGCCCGGTTTTTAAGTACCACACTGCATTCCAGTCTAATTCGGGAACCATTGGGTTGGTCAAAATCAAGTCAATTTTTTGTCCGGCGGCCGTAACCGAAAACTCGAAACCGGTGCGGTGATCGTGGTAACTATCGAAATTCACCCCGGCCTGTTCGCCAACAAACTCGTCTCTTCGTCCGGCTTTTCTCGATATTTTATTCGGTTCCTTGTCGAAAGCACGTATAGCTACATAAATGTTTTTATCGTCGTACAGAATTTTAAACTGAGTTTCCTGACTTGGTTTTGCTCCTTCTTTCGGAATCCACTGTACAAAGTCACCTCCCCATTCGCCGGTTTTCCAGCATTCGTCGTTCAATTTACCATCGATAACTGGTTTTGGAGTTGTTAGCCGAACTGTTGTATAAGTTCTCAGGGGATTTTTCCCGGGAGTTGTGATTGTATCCTGGTTGTTATTAATGGCAAATAATCCGAAGGAAAAAAATAAAAACACGAAAGTGCTCTGAATCGTTTTTAGGTTCATTAGTTTAGGTTTTATATTTCCCAAAATTGGCTGAAATAATTTATAACAGCAAACTTACAACTGGTTTCTGTATAAAATACAATACAGACAATTGAACACCTAGCTAACCCTAATGATGTGATTGAAAAATTGAATTCCCGAAAGTACTTCAGCAGTTTAAATGGGGGCCAGACTAATCTTCCGGTCTGGACCGTTTCATGGGTCGGGGCGGTGTGATCACAATCTCGTAGCGGCATTCGGGACAAATATAAGCTTCGCAGGCGGTACAGGCAAAACAGTTGCTGCACGAGCGGTCGAGTTGCTTTTTATCCCACGACTTTCCGCAATGGGTACAGGTAACGATTGGAGTACTCTCGTCCATTTTCGCGTGTTATTTTCCTGAAATGCTAATCAGTTTGATCAGCTTAACCGCCCCAAAAATAACTACCTGCGTAAAAATGATGGTTGCTCCTGAAGGAATGTCGGCAAAATAAGAAATCAGCAACCCGACGAAAGAAGCCACGAAGGCAAAACCCACTGAATAAAACATCATCCGGCCAAACTCGCGGGTGAGCACATTGGCTGTAGCCTGCGGAATGGTAAGCAACGACAAAATCAGGATGATGCCAACTACGCGAATATTCAGCACAATGGTCAGCGAAATCAGTATCATCAAAAGGTAATTGAACAGGTTTACCGGCAAATCGGAAGTTCGGGCAAAATCTTCGTCAAACGAGATGTACAAAATCGTCCGGTAGAATAGGGTGAAAAACAGTACAATTACAAGCGAAAGAATGGCCATAAGTCCAATTTCGCCCATCGAAACGGTAAGAATACTTCCAAACAGGTAACTCATCAGGTTGGGCGCATAACCAGGCGTGAGGTACACAAAAATAATCCCGATAGCCATGCCGAGCGACCACCAGATAGCAATCGACGAATCTTCGCGAACTTTACCTTTACTACTGAAAAGCTGAATACCCATTCCCGACAAAACAGAGAAAATACCGGCTCCAATCAGAGGATTGATGCCCAGGTAATAACCCATCCCGATACCGCCAAAAGAGGCGTGTGTAATACCTCCGCTGATAAACACAATGCGGCGCGAAACGATATACGTGCCCACAATTCCGCACGAAATAGCAGCCAGCAACGAAGCCAGGAAGGCATTTACAAAAAAATCATATTTAAACAGCTCAATGATGGTGCCCATGGTGTTCGTCGTGTTGTTTCAGTACTGTATGCGGAATATTTCCGTGGGTTATAATCTGCAACGGACAATTGTACGATGCCAGTTGTTCTTCGGAAATAATATTGCTTGGATGATGGTGCAAATGCCGGTTTACACAGGCGATGGTTTTTACGAAAAACGAAATGGTACCCACGTCGTGCGAAATGAGGATAATTGCCATTTGCTCGTTGAGCTCCTTTAACTTCAGGTACAGTTCACCTTCAAAATTATTATCGACATACGTGCTTGGTTCGTCCAAAACCAGTAATTCGGGTTGATTCATCAAAGCGCGGCACAAAAACACCCGTTGCATTTGCCCGCCCGAAAGTTCGCCGATGGCTTTATTGCGGATGTGTGCAATTCCCATTTCGGCAAGCAGTGATTCGGCTTTCTCCTTTTCTGCCGTATTTTTATGAAACGACGAAAATAAAGCCGAATTAGCCTTTCCGGAGCGAACCACATCGATCACCGAAATCGGGAAACGTTTATCAATCTGGTTTACCTGCGGAAGATAGCCAATATTGGTTTTGGGAATATGCAAAGTCATTTCTCCGGAAGCAGGCTTAAGCAGTCCCAGAATGGTCTTGATTAGTGTCGTCTTGCCTCCCCCGTTTGGCCCGATAACCCCGATAAAATCGCCCGAAAACACATCGAGCGAAACATCTTCGAGCACAATATTATTGTCGTACCCGGCAGAAAGATTCTTTATTTCGAGGAGTTTCTTCATTTCTGAGATGCAATCTTATCGGTAATATCGATCATTTGTTTTTCCCAATTGTAGTCAAGCGGGTCAATAACAAGCACCTCGCCATTTATTTCATGAGCCATTTGCTGTGCAAAAGCCGCGTCAAATTCCTTCTGGATAAAGATTACAGATCGGAA
>JAJZSZ010000439.1 GCA_021849365.1 Bacteroidota bacterium
CAACGCCCAGCAGAATGAACTGCGGATTATGCAATCCAAATGATTTTGTATCAGTTTTCACTTTTCGGATAGCTTGCAGTACATCAGTTAAGGCCGGATCCCGGAAATCTGTGGAGCCGATTCGATACTCAAGTATCGCCACATCGTATCCTTCAGTATTCAGAAATTGAGCTACTTTTTCGCCCTGTTCCCGGATATTCAATACTTTGTATTCGCCTCCGGGGAAAAGTAAAACTGTGCCTTTAGAATCTTTGGATTTCGACCGGATAAAATGCAAAACCGGCGACTTTACCTGAGTGATTTTACCCTCTGAATTTATTGGGTTTCCGGTTGACATTACCTCGCCCTGAAGCGACACGAATACCGATTTTAGCAGATTCTTTGTAACAGGAGTATTTGTAAGGCCGGCAGTTACTGGTAACCAGAACACCAGTAATGCCATACAAATGATGGATTTCAGAAACAACTTCATTTCATAAGAATTTGGAGGACCTAAATTAGTATATGATCCTTCAAATTCAAGAAATTAGTTTACCATTTCTGCTTCTATTTCAACTAAAAGATTCTCGCGGCATATGTCGGCCTGAACGAACGTTGTAGGAATATCCCCAAAATGACCAAGGCAAATGGCTTTTACCAAAGGAATATCTTCCTGATTCTTCACATATACTCTTACATAAGCATATTTATCAGGAACATTTCTCAACCCAAGGTAATGAGCCCTTAGATTTGATTCGCTGACCAATACGGCAATGTTTTCGATAGTTACACGGGTTTGCTTTTCCACGTCGTCCAACCCAATGGTTTCCTGACCGATAATTGAGGCCGTTCCGGAAACAAACAGGCGCGACGACGACCCGTTGGTCATTAACCGGGCCCTTTCGAACTGCGGAGGTTGGTTATGTTTGCTGTTCTTCTGAGGCTCTCCCTTCAGCACCTCCTGCCCGTATTTGTATGAATTGAGCTGCTGGGGATTGGCAATGGCAACCGAGACAATCTCTTCGTCGCACACAACCGCCATGCACTCAATAGTCACTCCGTTAAACGCGGTCCCGATTCCTGTAGCTGCCGGAAATCCGGGTACCGTGCGGTATTTCGAATAGTATTCGGCACGGGCCTCGTTAAACGACTGATAATTCTGACGCCGGCAACGATCAATTTGCTGAATACTGAAAATTTGCTCTACATAATTCCACTGCCTGAATACCTGATTGAAGTCGATTCCCAACTGCAGAAAAGCTTCCAGAAGTCGGGCAAATGCACTATGCGATTTTTCGGAGAGTGAATGCTCAGTATTTCCGCCATCGACACCGGCGAACCAATATTCGCTGTAACCTGAAGCAGTAATCCGGCTATACCTGACCGTAGCTGCAACACCATATTCAACGGAAACTTCTGAAGTAGTGATAAACCCGGCCTCAATTAAAACCAGTGAAGGCTTTTCGGGCGATTCGGCCAAAACGGAAAAGGGAATTCCTGAAGCAGAGAGACTCTTTTCAATTATTTTTGCCTGCCCGAAATATTCATCAGCTGTAGAAGCGCCAACAAAAACCCGAACGATAAATGCTTTCTGATCGCTATTAGAGTCCAGAAAAAGCTGGAAATCGTTAAAACATTCGTTCCACTGCTCCCCGAAACTCCCCGCAGATTGAGGCTTAAAAATCCCATATTGTGTTGTTACCATTATTTCCTGAGTAACCCTTACATCACCTTCTTTCATCAGCAAATCATTCATTTTCATCATTTCGCCAGGCTTTCCTGAATTTAATACCAAAATCACAATCCAATTTTCGGGACAAACTTACCGGTATCAAAATCTACAGACTTGTCGTTGCACAAATTGAACTCAAACCTACTTGTATTTTTAATTTTTACAAATGATTTATTGCAATTTCAGCGACTCAACCGGCTTACCTTTTTCTCCCGCAACCAAATCTTCAACTATATTCGGATCAACCTCAACTTTCCCGCTTACAAATTCGGGAATATTGAACGATTCCATCAGGTTCTCATAAAAACCTGTAGTCGATTGAGGTAGTAAAAACGGCTTCCCAACAACTCCCTTTTCGCTGATGTGTGCAATAAACGGCCGGGTATAAAGACCATCTATGCGGCGACTGCTAAACACAAACCAGCGCGAGTTCGACGACCAGGAATGATAACTTTCGGTATCAGGACTGTTTACCTCGTTTAAAACACGAGTGTTCCCGCTCTGGAGATCGAGCAAATACAAATCGGCTTCCTTGTGCCAGATCGAAAAATTCCCATAGTCAACCAGAGTAAACATGAGGTACCGGCCATCGGGCGAAGGACGCGGGAAGGTAACACTTTTATTTAGCGACGACGCATTGAACAGGGTATCCACCTTATCGCCAAACGATCCATTTTCAGGATTGAAGGCGATGCGGCAAAGATTGTATTTTACCTGATTATATTCGTCAGGCATCTTTTTCGACTTCGCACTGCAAAAATACAGCCACCGGCCATCAGGCGAAAATGAAGGAAAGGTTTCGAAAATGCTGTCGCCCATGAGTTTTGAGCTACTTACAGGTTGGTTCTTTTCAATGTCGTAAACCAAAACATCCGAAGCGCCATCGACCACCTCAACCCTTTTGGCATTGGTTTCGTGAAATACCTGGTGGGTATTGTTTACCGAATAAGCGATGTACTTTCCGGAAGGATGCCAGAACGGATAAACGAAATTGGAAATGGTTTTCGGCGTCTTGGTATTTAAAAGATTGGTTTGACCATCCTTCATCAAAAGGGTTCCGCCTTTCTTTCCCCTGACGTGAAAACTCATGAATTTGGGGTCGGTCAGTTTAAACGAGTGACAATTCACACAGCTTCCCGGAACCAACGTATTTTCGACAATTGGACTCTGATCGAAATTGGAAAGATTGCGCTGATAAATACCCATTTTGCTGTAAACTTCGTAGCCCGGAGCAATCAAACGGTAAACCAACCCGTAATCGATAGGCGATTCACTCACATGTATCTGGAAAGGTGCGAACTGTTTCCAGCGGTCGTGCTGCTTCACCGAAACCGTCACTTTCAGGCTATCGCCTTTTGAGGCTTCCAGCAATTTACTCCAGTCGGAAGCTGGAATACAAATTTCCTTGCTATCCTGAACATGAATTGATTGGCCGCTTTTCCCTTCAAAAACAGCATCAATCGCCGAATATTCTTCCTGAGCCCTGAAATTTAGGGGTGCTATCGTTGATGGGATAGTTACATCCACATAATCAGGGAAAAGTTTGGGTTTTTCTTTCGAAACATCACCGGGAGTAACTTTTCCGCCACAACCGGTTAAAATGCTCAGAATAAATACGAGGTGATATATATAAAGTCTGCTCATGTTCAATTAGTTTACAAAATTGAGATAATACCAATAAGTATCAGAATACTCGTTTTTATACGACGCTGTACTGGCCTGACCAGGCATTTTCCGGAACAATTGGAACCGCTGTTTTACTCCATTGTTAATTGGATAAGGAATATCGCGCGAGCTGTCGTTATTCGTGTTAATCCAGGCATAGTAAAGTGCCTCCTGATAACTTTTCGGAATAGTTTGGTAATTAAGCGACTCACTCAATGGAAAATATTGCAGGAAATGTTTCAGATCTTTGGTCAGTAAAGTGCAGGCCATCAGGTATTCAAAAGCCATTCGGTTGGTTCTGTTTTGCTTGAAA
>JAJZSZ010000041.1 GCA_021849365.1 Bacteroidota bacterium
TTCCGATCTTGTTTCGTGCGTGAATGCACTGTCGACGATGTGTAATGTTCAGGTTCATCGCGACGGACAGATTTGGGAACAGGAATATAGCAAAGGAAAGCCGCTGTATGATGTTCGTCAGATTGGTGAAACAGACCGTACCGGAACAACTGTAACCTTTAAACCCGACAGTTCAATCTTCTTGGTTACAGAGTACAAATTCGAAATATTATCAGCACGTTTACGCGAGTTGGCCTTCCTGAATGCAGGATTACAACTGAACATTACCGATAAACGGGTTAAAATTGATGATCCAAATTACCAGTATAAACATGAGGAGTTCTTCTCGAAAGAAGGGTTGAAAGAGTTTGTAGAGTATTTGGATGGCACCCGTGAACGACTGATTGATGAAACCATTCACATCACTTCGGAAAAAGCTGGTGTACCTGTTGAAATTGCCCTTCACTACAATACATCGTTTACTGAAAATATTCATTCATACGTCAACAATATTAACACCATTGAAGGTGGAACTCACCTCACCGGATTCCGTCGTGGGTTGACCCGGACGCTGAAAGCTTATGCTGAAAGTAGTGGGATGCTGGCAAAAATGAAATTCGAGATCAGTGGCGATGATTTTCGTGAAGGTTTGACTGCTGTTGTTTCAGTAAAAGTAGCCGAACCTCAATTTGAAGGACAGACTAAAACTAAACTTGGTAACTCCGAAATCAGCTTGCCGGTCGATCAGGCAGTGAGTGAAATGCTTGCCAATTACCTGGAAGAGAATCCACGGTCGGCACGTGCTATTGTCAATAAAGTGATTCTGGCCGCGCAGGCTCGTCATGCCGCACGCAAGGCCCGCGAATTGGTTCAGCGTAAAAACGTACTTTCAGGAGCCGGATTACCCGGTAAACTGGCCGACTGTTCTGAAAAAGATGCTTCACTTTGCGAATTGTTCCTTGTTGAGGGGGATTCGGCAGGTGGAACAGCCAAACAGGGCCGAAATCGCCATTTCCAGGCTATTCTGCCTTTGCGCGGTAAAATCCTGAATGTTGAAAAGGCAATGGCTCACCGTGTGCTTGATAACGAAGAAATCAGAAATATTTATACTGCTTTGGGAATTACTATCGGAACCGATGATGACTCGAAAGCACTGAATCTGGAAAAACTGAGGTACCACAAGGTGGTAATCATGACCGATGCCGACGTGGACGGTAGTCATATCGCCACACTGATCATGACCTTCTTCTTCCGTTTCATGAATGAGCTGATTCAGCGCGGACATGTGTACATTGCAACACCTCCACTTTACCTGGTTAAGAAAGGAAAGCGTGAAGAGTATTGCTGGACTGAGCAGCAGCGTCTCCGGTTAATAGAAGAGTGGGGCGAAGGTAAAGAATCGGGCATCCATGTTCAGCGTTATAAAGGTCTTGGTGAAATGAATGCCGAGCAATTGTGGGATACCACCATGAACCCGGAAAGAAGAACCTTGCGCCAGGTAACTATTGAAAATGCAGCTGAAGCTGACCATATTTTCAGTATGCTGATGGGCGACGAGGTGCCACCACGACGTCAGTTTATTGAAGACCATGCAGTTTACGCCAATATTGACGCATAAAACAGATTTGCTGTTTACCCATTTACGATTTACTATTGATGAGATAAACTCAAATAGTAAATCGTAAATTTTTTTAATCCTAAATGAATGTTGCCATGAATATCTGTGTTTTTTCCTCTTCAAGTAATGCAATTGCCGATGTTTATGTGAGCGAAGCCGTTGATTTGGCCAGGCTTATTGGGCAGGCAAACCACTGTTTAATTAACGGAGGATCGAATGTTGGAACGATGGATGTCATAACCCGTGAGGCGAACAAAAATGGGGCAAAAACGATTGGCATTATTCCTGAAAAGCTTCGTGATTTTAACCTGGCTTCAGATCATGCGCATGAAATAATAGTTTCTGAAGACATGATGGAGCGTAAGTTTAAAATGCGCGAATTATCTGATGCTTTTATTGCGTTGGCCGGTGGTTTTGGTACGCTGGAGGAAATTCTGGAGGTGATAACACTGAAACAGTTGGGGTATCACAACAAGGCTGTTGTTTTCATTAATACCAATGGGTTTTATGATGATCTGTTCCGGCAGTTTGAACGATCGTATGAGGAGAAATTTGCCAAGGAAAGCTATCGTAAACTTTATTTCGTTGCTAATAATGCTTCCGAAGCAATGAATTATATTCTGAATTACAAGCCGGAAGAAATTGCTAATAAGTGGTTCGAAGTTCCGACACGCTAATCGATTGGAAGGTAAAAATAGAAAGTTGATCCTTTTCCGACTTCCGATTTAACGTGAATTTTACCTCCAAGCAATTCGATCAGATTTTTTGATATCGCTAGTCCCAGACCAGTTCCCCCATAATTGGTTCCCTGTCCTTGTTCTGCCTGCATAAAACGTTCAAAAATAGATGTTTGCTGATGTTGTGGAATGCCTATTCCAGTATCAGCAACACTGTAGTGAATAAAATCGCCTTCTTTTTCAACAGTTAGTACAACCGAACCGGAGGAAGTAAATTTTATAGCATTCCCTATCAGATTATCAAGTATTTGTCTCAACCTTATCTCGTCGGTCGATATAATTTGGTCTGCATCGATGTTTTTTTCTATTTTGAATTGAATGTCTTTATCATTTCTTGCGGCAATTATCTCAGAATAATGATATTTGATTTCTCCCAGAAAGTTGTTCAGGCGGACAGTTCTTTTTCTGATCGTTAACAGATTGGCTTCAATTTTCGAAATGTCGATGATGTCATTTATCAGGTTGAGCAAAATTTCACCATTCTTTCGGATGAGCCGTATAAATATTGCTTTATCCTGTTCATCCTGGCTTTCGTCCTCCAGCAATTCAGAGAATCCCAGAATTGCATTCATTGGTGTGCGAATTTCGTGCGACATATTCGCCAGGAATGCCGATTTCAGGCGATCGCTTTCGGTAGCGCGTTTTTGCTCTTCAATTAGCTTTTCTTCAATTTCCTTGCGCGACAAAACCATTTTGTTCGCCGCTTCGCCGGCACGTTTAAACTCGTCGAAATGGAGCTCCGATGTTTTTAACTGACTAAGGTTTGATTGCAGTGAAAAGAAAAAATTGAAGAATCGCTCAAAATCAGAGCGATACTTTTGATTGAACTGGTAAATAATTAATGCTTCCAAAAATAAGAGGATGAAAAAAATCGCCAGAATCAGGAGAATGCTCTTTTTCTGATCTTCGTACAATGCTTTTTGCTGCTGTTTTACACTCTGATCGATTTCGTCGAGGTAAAATCCAGCACCAACAATCCAGTTGTATTCTTTAAACAGTTTGACATACGAGCATTTTTCAACCAGGGCAGTTTCGTTTATTTTGTTCCATTTATAATAGAAAAATCCACCTTCCGGGCTTTTCTGCACAACGTCTAGTTGTTTTAAAAATATGGGGTGTCGTGGATCGTCGGTATTGGTGAGCATATTAAGCTCTCCTTTATAAACGATACCATCCATTACGATGGGCATTCCGTTAATATTATTCATAAAGACGTATCCACCGTGCCTAAATCTTACTGAGCTGATTTTCTGAGCTATTTCAGCAATAAATTTTGGAAAATAATCATTTAAGTACTGTTTCGACCCGAAATACCAGTTGAAGTGACCAAACTTTTTTACGAAAGTAATTTTTCGGTGGGGGGTTGCTTCGGTGGTGGTTCCGTTTCCAAGATCGTAATCAAGAAAACCTTCATTGTTTTGTGCCAGCAGATTTATTTCTTTCTGAATGACAGGCAATCCGTTAGAGTCCTTGAATTGCCTCATGTCCTTGCCTGTAAATTGAGGTTTTCTTGGGTAATAAATGCCTGTTCCGTCTAGGGCAGAGATAAAGACTTCCTCATATTCCATATCGAACTGGAGCGATGAGATAGCGGCTATAATAAATTCTTGTATCTCTTGTTCCGATTTTTTACCCTTGTATTTCTGGTAAATAGATTCTGCTGTGTTATAAGCCTGAAGAACGTTATGTTTTACTTTGTTGGCAATATCAGTTTTAAAGTATTCGTTTTGAGTGCGGATATATTCGAGTTCATTGTTAACAATTTCCTGAATATATAGCTTCTGATTTTGAATGTATTCGTTACTCTTTTGCTTGCTTAATTTGTTGAAATACAGGGTTTGCTGGAAGATCATAACCCCTCCAATGATTACAGTAATAGCAACTGTAATAATAATGAGTGTGCGGCTAAGGTAAGTTGAGATATTTGAAGAAACTCCTAATTTCTTGAAATAGCTTCCGGTCATTTTTATTGGTTTATCGAATTTGTAAATATAGGTAGATTTGAACTTCAACCAAGCTTTTGAAGTTAAATACGCAGGCAAAAATTACAGAAGTTTCGGGATTTGATTCTATTAATGATTGGCATGTATTTCGGTGTCATTTTTGTTATATGAACGCCTATGTTTTACCTAAATATTGAGAGCATTCAACGGCTTGTACATATATAAATGTTTAACCTGCTGTTAAAATCTGTTAAACAAATTAAATGAATTACAAAAGCTAAAACACATATAAGTCTTATGCGTTATCTTTAAAATTCAAAATAAAAAAGTCAGAAATTTCTAACAACAAAAAGTAAAAAGAGATGAAAAATTTAAAAACAGGATTATTTACATTGTTGGTGGCACTTGTTGGCGGATTTATTGCCTTATGGACCTACACACGTTATTTCGACAATCCAAGAATATTGACTGTACAGCAGGAACAGTCGATGCGATATGCAAGTTTACCAACTACAGGACCAGGTGAATTGCCTGATTTGACGTTTGCTGCAGAAAATTCTGTACATGCTGTCGTGCATATTAAAGTTACCCAAAAAGGTGGCTATTACAGTTCCAATAATATTTTTGATTACTTTTTTGGGAATGGACCACGTTCACAGCAAGAACCTATTCGGCAAGGTGTTGGTTCCGGAGTAATTATTTCTCCCGATGGTTATATTGTAACCAATAATCATGTTGTTGATGAAGCCGACGAAATCTCGGTAGTTTTAAACGATAAGCGAGAGTTTAAAGCAAAGCTGATTGGAACCGATCCTTCAACTGATATTGCTTTGGTAAAAATTGATGCATCAGGACTGCCCACACTGCGGTTTAGTAATTCGGATAACCTGAAATTAGGCGAATGGGTCCTTGCGGTAGGAAATCCATTTAATCTTACATCAACTGTTACAGCCGGTATTGTGAGCGCCAAGAGCAGGGATATCGGAATTAATCCGGATCAGATGCGCATCGAATCGTTTATTCAAACTGATGCCGCAGTAAATCCCGGGAATAGCGGAGGTGCGTTGGTAAATACCCGTGGCGAATTGGTTGGAATAAATACAGCAATAGCCTCTCAAACCGGATCGTACAGTGGTTATTCCTTCGCAATACCATCTAATATTGTACAGAAAGTTGTTTCCGATCTTAAGGAATATGGCGATGTACAGCGAGCTTTACTGAATGTCAATATTGGCGATGTAAATGCTGAAGTAGCTAAGAAATATAATCTGGATAAAATTGAAGGTGTATTTATTGGTCGCGTTTTGCCAGGTGGTGCTGCTGAAGTAGCTGGAATTCAAGATAACGACGTAATTATCAGTGTAGATAATGTGCCTGTAAATTCTACTGCAGAACTTCAGGAGCAAATAGGAAAACACCGGCCTGGTGATAAAGTGACTATTGTAATAAAAAGAGATAATAAAAAGAAACCATTTAACGTAACGCTTCGTAACAAGCACGGAGATACGGAAATAGTGAAGGGTGATGATACTCCCGACGATATTTTTGGTGCGAAATTTGTTGCAGTTTCCGACCGCGACAAAGCAGAATTAGGGATTCGTTATGGTGTTAAAATTTCGGATCTTGCTAATGGCAAATTTAAAGATGCCGGAATAAAGAAGGGATTCATCATAACGCAGGTCAATAAAAGCGCTGTTTCTGATGTCGAGGATTTAAAACGAATAATTAAAAATTCAAGAGGTGGAATATTGGTTGAAGGGATTTATCCAAATGGCGAGGTTGCTTACTACGTTTTCGGGAATTAATTCCAAATAAAATGAAGCTATTGGTTATTAAATTGTAAACAATAACCAAAGAAAAAAAACCATTTGAATTATTGACCTCAAAAGCCTATATTTGCACGCTATTTTTTTGAAGGGTATATGAGACAATTAAAGATTACAAAATCGATCACCAACCGGGAGAGCGCTTCTTTAGATAAGTATCTGCAGGAGATTGGTAAAGAAGAGCTTATCACAGTTGAGGAAGAAGTGGAATTGGCACAACGGATTAAGAAAGGTGATCAGGCTGCACTTGAGAAATTGACGCGGGCAAATCTTCGGTTTGTCGTTTCTGTAGCAAAGCAATACCAAAATCAGGGATTAAGTTTGCCTGACCTTATTAACGAAGGCAACCTGGGATTGATTAAAGCTGCCGAAAAGTTTGATGAAACCAGAGGTTTTAAGTTTATTTCCTATGCTGTTTGGTGGATTCGTCAGTCGATTTTGCAGGCTTTGGCCGAACAGTCGCGTATTGTTCGCTTACCTTTAAATCAGGTTGGTTCGTTAAATAAAATCAATAAAGCTTTTTCGAAGTTTGAACAGGAAAACGAACGTAAACCTTCTCCTGAAGAACTCGCTGACGCGTTGGAATTACCCGCTGATAAAGTAGCAGATACCCTTCGTGTCTCCGGTCGTCACATCTCGGTTGATGCTCCTTTTGTTGAAGGTGAAGATAACAGCTTGCTGGATGTTCTGATCAACAACGATTCTCCAAATGCCGACCGTGCTTTGATGATGGAATCGCTTGCTAGGGAGATAGAACGAGCTTTGGCAACGCTTACAGAACGTGAAAGCGACATCATTCGAATGTTTTTTGGAATTGGTTGCCAGGAAATGACTCTTGAAGAAATAGGAGAACGTTTCGGTTTAACTCGTGAAAGAGTTCGCCAGATCAAGGAAAAGGCAATACGACGCCTGAGGCATACTTCAAGAAGTAAATTACTGAAGACTTATTTAGGATAACTAATACATAAAAAAAACCGCCATCGAGCGGTTTTTTTTATGCCTTTGCCAAACGCGTTCATCTAAACGAAAAAAGCCGACCCTCTGGCCGGCTTTTCATACCACAAACAAGATCAACCAATCAAACAAATTGGTTAATTAAAACCTAGCTATTTACATAGCTAATCACGCGTCTTTATAATTAAATCTTCCTCGTAAAAGAAAGGCATCATTGTATCATTACCATCTTCTTGGAAAAGTTATATCTAAAAGATATTAACCCATCAGAAATTGAAGTTGACTGCGCAAATATAAACAAAAGTGTTTGACAGACGTTTATAAAAGTCTAAAATCAGCTTGTCACAAAGGAAATATTTTTTTGCTATTTGTGACAAGCTGATTTTTGTTTTGATGTAAAATATTAGTCTTTTTTAAGATTACTTAACTTTTGACAAAAACAGCCTGATTAGTTTATAGGTTGTTTAGTTTTTCAATTTCATAATTTCACTTCCGGCAAGCAGGAATGCGCCTGTACCATATACCTCCCAACTATCAGCTGAGAAGTTTTTCTTTGGGTCGGCTCCAATTGGTTGGCACCATCCTACATGTCCATCGGGCTGTATTAAAGTGTTCAAACCTTTCCATGCCTTCCGAACTACTGGCAAGTATGTCGCTTTATCTAACAGACCATTGTTTATTCCCCAGGTTAGTGCGTAGGTATAAAATCCGGAGCCACTGGCTTCTCCTCCCGGATATGAAGCCGGATCAAGTAAACTTGCTCTCCACAAGCCATCAGCTTGTTGCAGACTGGCAATTTTTTCAGCCATTTCTTTAAATACTTTTTCGTAGAAAGGGCGCTCTTTGTAATCTTTCGGTAATTCGTTAAGAAGAAGGGCCAATCCCCCCATAACCCAACCATTTCCTCTCGACCAGAAAATCTTCTTACCGTTTGCTTCTTTGCGATCAGAAGCATCACCTTTAATAACGTAACCCAAATCGCGGGCAAAAAGATGTTCTTCTTTGTCGTAAAGCATGTCATAACACTCATGATATAACTTATCGCTGTGTTCCATGTATTTTTTGTCACCAGTAGTCATCGAAAGTTTTACCAATGCCGGAGGAGCCATGAATAATGCATCACACCACCACCAGGTAATTTTCTGAATCCCTTTGGGTTGGTATGGTGTGGCCATGAATTTGTCCATTTGGGCAATAAACGGATCAATCATCTTTTGGTCCTTTTTAATCCGAAACACATCAATGTATGTTTGACAGATGGCGTGGTCGTCGGCGTGTTCAAGTCTTGGGCCAGGTTTCCACTGATTTTTTTCGCCCATTTCAATCATGGCATTCAGGTAATTTTTGTCGCCAGTGACTTTGTATGCAGCCGAAACTCCGGCATAGAATGCGCCATTGGTCCAGTCCCATAGTTCGTGTTTGGGATTAGCGAATTGCCACAATGCAGCTTTAAGCATTACCTTTTTAATTTCTTTTGGCTTGAAACATTTGTCTGGCTGATTCTTTGAAAAACCAGCTGCTGAAATGAGCATGAAGACAAGTAGGAAAGAAAGTGTTCTTTTCATTTTCGTGTATTTAAGTTAGTTTTGCAATCGATTGTACAAACATACACAATCGTTTTAAATTTCAAAATCATTTACTTGATTCACCCTAAAGTAAGGTGAAAAGTAAGTTTTTTAGGGTCTGTTTTTAGTCTAATTAATATTAATAAAACGTAAAGTTGGAAAAACTGTAAATTTCAAACTTGTTTTAATAACAGATTATAACTATCATTGCACCATAATAAAATTGTCATGATTAAAACAAACAAACATTACGGCCACCATCATGGAAATCTATCGAGCAGGTAGGCTGTAATTGTTTTGATGTATATCAAAGATATTAACCCAACAGAAGGCTTACCAGAAACGGTAAGCCTTTTTTATTTTAAACCCCCGAAAATGGAAGGAATTTTAAAAATTGCAGTTCAAACAAAAGGTCGGTTAAACGAAGATTCACTCAAACTGATCGACGAGGCTGGTATCAAACTCCCTTTGAGTTCGCGGAAGTTAATTTCGACAGCTTCAAACTTTCCCCTCGAAGCGCTTTTCCTGCGCGACGACGATATTCCGCAGGCTGTAGCGATGGGTGTGGCCGATATTGGCGTGGTTGGCGAAAATGAAATGCTTGAGAAGAAAGAGAATGTCGTCATTGCCAAACGCCTTGGCTTTAGCAAATGCCGCTTGTCTTTGGCTATCCCGAAAGACGATGTTTATGAAGGAGTCGAATATTTCAACGGAAAGAAAATCGCCACTTCGTATCCTGAAATCCTTCGCGACTTTTTCAAGGAGAAAAATATCACTGCTGAAATTCACGTGATTACCGGATCGGTGGAAATCGCTCCTGGAATTGGCTTGGCTGATGCTATTTTTGATATCGTCAGTTCAGGAAGTACCTTGGTGAGCAACCGCCTGAAAGAAGTGGAAGTGGTGGTGAAATCGGAAGCGGTTTTGATTGCCAACCCAAATTTGTCGGAAACGAAAAAGAATATTCTGGATGAATTGATTTTCCGGATGGAATCGGTTCAGCGTGCCGAAAAGAAGAAATACATTTTGCTGAATGCTCCAAACGAAAAGCTGGCTGAAATCGAATCGTATTTGCCTGGTATGAAAAGCCCGACCGTGATGCCTTTGGCCGAAGAAGGCTGGAGCTCGGTTCACTCGGTGATTGAAGAAAAAGACTTCTGGGAAATTATCGGCAAATTGAAGGCTGCCGGTGCCACTGGAATTTTGGTTATCCCGATCGAAAAAATGATTTTCTAAACGTATGAAGCTCAAACAAATCATATTTTTTATCATTCCCTGTTTCATCTGGGGATCAACCTGGTTTGCCATCAAATTTCAGTTGGGGCAGGTCGATCCGCTGGTGTCGGTGGCCTACCGGTTTTTCATCGCCGGAGTGTTGCTGCTTGCTTTTTGCGGCATAAAAAAGCTCAACATGCGCTACACGTTTGTTGAGCATTTGCGCATGGCTTTGCAGGGACTGATTTTGTTTGGGTTCAATTACTGGCTGGTGTATCTGGCCGAAACGAGCATGTCGAGCGGGGTGGTGGCCATGATTTTTTCACTGTCCATCTTTGCCAACATTTTCTTCAATTATTTCTTGCTGAAAGGAAAACTGCGACCGGAGGTACTTGCCGGAGCCGTGCTTGGAATTTTGGGTACGGTGCTCATTTACAGTCACGAAATAAATGGTTCGCAGGATTTGAACATCGGTTACGCGGCTCTTTTATTTTGCCTGGGATCGATCATTCTGGCTTCGCTCGGAAATATTTTGTCGAAATTTAACCAGTCGAAAAAGCTGCCGGTGCTGCAAACCAATGCGTTTAGCATGACTTACGGAAGTTTGGCCATGATGCTGATGGTGCCGCTTTCAGGGAAAAGCTTCTCATTTGACCCAACTTTGCCCTACGTTTTGTCGTTGCTTTATCTGGCTGTTTTTGGGTCGATTGTGGCATTCACGGTTTACCTGAAACTGGTTGGCGACATCGGGCCCGACCGCGCCGGATACGCTACCTTGCTCACCCCGGTGATTGCACTGGTTATTTCGTCGGTTTTCGAAAATTACGAATGGACAATCGTTGCGCTTTCAGGCATTTTATTGCTGTTTGCTGGCAACGCCATCGCCCTTAAATTGATACCTGTAAAAAGAAAAAATAGTGAAACGGTTTAACAATCCCCCGAAAGCTGAATGGGACGAGATTCTAAAGCGCCCCATGTTTGACGTGAGCCAGCTCACGGCTTCGGTTTCGCAAATACTTGCCGACATCAGGCAAAATGGAATTCAGGCCATTCAGAAATACACCGAAAAGTTCGACGGTGTGTTTATTCAGAATTTCACTGTTTCTGAAAGCGAATTTGTCGAAGCTGCCAGCTCGTTAAATCCTGAATTGAAGAGCGCAATCGAGGTTGCGGCCAACAATATTTTTAAGTTTCATCAGGCACAAATGCCCGAAACAAAAAGGGTGGAGACAATGCCAGGTGTGGTGTGCTGGCAGAAGCCGGTAGCCATCGAAAAAGTGGGTTTGTACATTCCCGGAGGATCGGCACCGCTGTTTTCGACGGTTTTGATGCTGTCGATTCCGGCAAAAATTGCGGGTTGCAAAGAAATTGTGCTTTGTACTCCTCCAGATAAAAACGGAAGGGTAAATCCTGCGATTCTGTTCGCAGCGCAACATGTTGGCGTGACCAAAGTATTCAAACTCGGCGGAATTCAGGCGATTGCCGCGATGGCTTACGGGGTGGATGTGGTTCCGAAAGTGGACAAAGTTTTTGGCCCCGGCAACCAGTACGTGATGGCAGCCAAGCAGTTGGTAAGCATCAGCGATGCGGCTATTGATATGCCTGCGGGTCCGTCGGAAGTGGCGGTAATGGCCGATCAGTCGGCAAATCCGGCATTCATCGCCTCTGATTTATTGTCGCAAGCCGAGCATGGCCCGGATAGCCAGGTGATTTTGGTGACCAACAATGCACACTTGGTCGATCACGTTGAAAAAGAATTGATCGCTCAATTGAATGAACTTCCACGTATGGCAATTGCAGAAAAAGCTTTGCTGAATAGCCGTGCCATCGTTGTGAATTCGGTGGACGAAATGATCGAAATGATCAATGTTTATGCGCCGGAGCACCTGATTATTTCGATGGAGAATTACCTCGAAATTGCTGAAAAGATCGTGAACGCCGGATCGGTTTTCTTAGGAAATTATACCCCAGAAAGTGCAGGTGATTACGCCTCGGGAACCAATCATACCTTGCCGACCAACGGCTGGGCACGGTCGTTCAGCGGAGTGAATCTGGAAAGTTATATGAAGAAAATTACCTTTCAGGAAATATCTCGGGAAGGTATAAAAACTCTTGGGCCGGTAATCGAAAAAATGGCAGCCGCTGAATTGCTCGATGCCCACAAAAACGCGGTGACGCTTAGACTGAAAGAGATAAATAAATAAACCACATGGACACATAGAACACATTGTTTTAAAATTTCTAATGTGCCCTATGTGCCTATTGTGATTCAAATAAAACTAATATGAACTTAGACAAACTGCTCAGAAACAATATAAAAGCGCTGAAACCATATTCTTCGGCGCGCGACGAGTTTTCGGGTGAGGCCGAGGTTTTCCTAGATGCCAACGAAAATCCGTTCAACAAACCGTACAACCGCTATCCTGATCCGCTGCAATGGGAAGTAAAGGCTAGAATTGCGGAGATCAAGCAGGTCGCACCTGAGAAGATTTTCCTCGGAAACGGTAGCGACGAACCCATCGACATTGTTTTCAGGGCATTTTGCGAACCGGGCGTTGACAATGTGGTGTCGATCGATCCAACCTATGGCATGTATCAGGTGGCGGCCGACATCAACAATGTGGAGGTGCATAAAGTGAAGCTGGATGCTGAATATCAGTTTAAAGCCGACGACTTGCTGAACGCTGCAAACCTATACACCAAAGCCATTTTCATTTGCTCGCCCAATAACCCGACAGCCAATTTGCTGGATAAAATGCAGATAGTCAAACTTCTGACTGAATTTGAAGGTTTGGTGGTTGTTGATGAAGCTTACATCGATTTTGCTCCCGAAAGCAGTCTGCTGCCCGAGTTGGATAATTACCCCAACCTGATTGTGCTGCAAACTTTCTCGAAAGCCTGGGGGATGGCAGGAATCCGTTTGGGAATGGCTTTTGCACAGCCCGAAATCATCAAGATTTTCAACAAGGTAAAATACCCGTACAACATCAATATCCTGACGCAAAAGAAAGCGCTCGAATTGCTCGCCAAAGCTCCGGAAAAAGAAGAATGGGTAAAGGTAATTCTGGAAGAACGCGATAAAATGGTGCGCAAGCTGTTTAAATTTCCGTTTGTTCAGGTAGTTTACCCATCGGATGCTAACTTTGTTTTGGTAAAAATGAACGATGCGCGAGGAATTTACGAGTATTTGACCGAACAAAAAATCATTGTTCGCGACCGTTCGAAAGTTGCTTTGTGTGACGACTGTCTACGCATCACAATCGGTTCGCCGAAAGAGAACAAAAAGCTTAGAAAAGCGCTTAAAAAGCTGATATAATATGAAACGAGCATTATTTATCGACCGCGACGGCACTTTAATCGTTGAGCCAGCCGATGAGCAAATCGACTCGCTGGAAAAGCTGGAGTATTTGCCGAAGGTGTTCCGCAATATGCATTTTATTGCCAAAAACCTGTCGTACGAACTGGTGATGGTGACCAATCAGGATGGATTGGGAACTGCGAGTTTTCCTGAAGACACCTTTTGGCCGGCGCACAACAAAATGCTGAAAGCTTTCGAAAATGAAGGCGTGGTTTTCGATGATATTTTGATTGACCGTCATTTTCCGCACGACAATGCCCCAACCCGCAAACCGGGTATTGGAATGATGGGCAAATACATGGATGGCAGCTATGATCTGGCGAACAGCTATGTGATTGGAGACCGCTTAACTGATATCCAATTAGCTAAAAATCTAGGAGCAAAAGGAATTTTGCTCAATGATGGTTCTTTGGCGGATGAGCTTCAGGAAAAAGGTCTGACTGAATATTGCGCCCTGATTACCAACGACTGGGACGAGATTTATGCCAAAGTTGCTGCTCCTGAACGTACAGCCACAGTTGTTCGAAATACGAAAGAAACAAAAATCAGCATCGAACTAAATCTGGATGGAACCGGCAAGGGTAATATTCACACCGGAGTGGGCTTCTTCGATCACATGCTCGACCAGATTGCGCGCCATTCAGGCGTAAACCTTACCATTCAAGTGGATGGCGATTTGGAAGTGGACGAACACCACACCATTGAAGATACCGGTTTGGCTTTGGGCGAAGCTTTCAGGCTGGCATTGGGCGACAAGCGCGGCGTTGAGCGCTACGGCTATTGCCTCCCGATGGACGATTGTCTGGCGCAGGTAGCCATCGACTTTGGCGGCCGTCCATGGATTGTCTGGAATGCCGAATTCAAGCGCGAAACAGTGGGCGATATGCCAACCGAAATGTTCTTCCATTTCTTCAAATCGTTTTCCGACACCGCTTTGGCGAATCTCAATGTTCAGGCTGAAGGAACCAACGAACACCATAAAATTGAAGGCATTTTCAAAGCGTTGGCTCGTGCGTTGAAGATGGCAATCAGAAAGGATGTGTTTAATTTCGAACTACCTTCAACAAAAGGAACTTTATAAAGGCAAAAATGATAAATCAAGAACTCTGTTTTTTCTCAGTGTTCTTCGTGTTTAAATCAACCAATATGACTGTAGATAAAAGTAAATCGACCGCGATTCTCCTGATTCACTGCCCGGATAAACAGGGGCTTCTGGCATTGGTAACCGAGTTTATCAATTCCAATAACGGGAATATTTTGTACCTCGATCAGCATGTCGACCGGGAAGAAGGATTGTTTTATATGCGCGTGGAATGGGATTTGGCGAATTTCAATATCCCGAAAGACAAGATCAAAGACTATTTCTCAACACTGATTGCGCAGACACATCAGATGACCTTCGAGCTTCATTTCTCGGAAGAGAAGCCTCGGATGGCAATCTTTGTTTCGAAGATGTCGCACTGCTTGTTCGACCTGTTGGCGCGCTATACAGCCGGAGAGTGGAACGTCGAAATTCCGCTGATCATCAGCAATCATCCCGACATGGCCGATGTTGCCCGACGGTTCGACATTGAATATCATATGTTTCCGGTTACCAAAGATAACAAGGCTGAACTCGAAGCTCAGGAAATTGCCTTGATGGAGCGATACAAGATCGATTTTATTGTGCTGGCACGTTACATGCAAATTATCAGCGACGAATTTATTACGCATTATCCGAACCGGATCATCAACATTCATCATTCGTTCTTGCCGGCTTTTGTAGGCGCCAAACCGTATCATGCGGCCTACCAACGCGGCGTGAAAATTATCGGCGCCACCAGCCACTATGTGACCACCGAACTCGATGCCGGACCGATCATCAAGCAGGATGTAACCCGCATCAGTCATAAAGACACCGTGAACGATTTGGTTGGCAAAGGGCGCGACCTTGAGAAGATTGTGTTGTCGAAAGCAGTGAGCAAACACATCGACCACAAAATATTGGTCTATAATAACCGAACAGTTGTATTTAGCTAAAACAGAACATCATGAAAAAAATCATCTTAATGGTACTGATGGGAATAAGTATTTCAGGAATTGCCCAAACAATTAAAAAGGAAATTCCTGCAGATTACGGATACATTGTGAAAATTGGGCTACAGGTTCCTGATTTCACCGCAACCACTACGGACGGCAAAACTGTGAAAATGTCTGACCTGAAAGGTAAGATCGTGATGCTTCAATTCACAGCCAGTTGGTGTGGAGTTTGCCGCAAGGAAATGCCGCATATTGAAGCTGACATCTGGCAGAAATATAAGGACAATAAGAATTTTGCGCTCTTCGGAATTGATTTGGATGAACCGGTAGAGAAAGTTCAGGCATTTGCCAAACAGATTCCGGTTACGTATCCGCTGTTGCTCGATCCGAAAGGTGGCATTTTTTATCAGTTTGCAGAGAAAAATGCAGGCGTAACCCGAAATGTAATCATCGACAAAACAGGCAAAATCGTTTATATGACCAGGCTCTATAAAGAAGAGGAATTTGCTGAAATGAAGTCGGTAATTGCTGATTTGCTGAAGTAGAAGTAGCGCGTAGCAGAATCGAACTGCCATTGCCGGATTGAGAAACCGGATTCCTAACCGTTAGAAGAACGCGCCGTTAATAGGAGTAAATTTACTAAGAGATCAGCTTCGTTGTTCTCTGGTTAACAAGAAAAATACATGAACATTGTCATAATCAAATACAACGCCGGAAACATCGAGTCGGTGAACAATGCACTACTGCGATTGGGCGTTTCTGCTGAAATTACCGGCGATCACGACAAAATCCGGAATGCCGACAAAGTCATTTTCCCGGGAGTGGGCGAGGCAAGCACCACGATGGCTTACCTGGAAAAGGAAGGACTCGACAAGTTGATTCCAGAACTGAAACAGCCGGTTTTGGGCATTTGTCTTGGTTTGCAATTGATGTGTAGTCATTCTGAAGAAGGAGATACACAGTGTTTGGGCATTTTCGAGGAGAAAGTGAAACGCTTTATTCCTGAACCCGGGATGGAATTCGTAACCAAAGTTCCGCACATGGGATGGAACAGCATCAGCCAACTGAAGAGTGGTATTTTCGATCCGTCAATCGACAATCAGTACGTTTATTTCGTGCATTCGTATTATGCTGCCGTTGGCGAACATACGGCTGCTGTTTGCAATTACATCAATCCTTTCAGCGCAGCGTTGCACAAAAACAATTTTTACGCAACCCAGTTTCACCCCGAAAAAAGCGGAACGGTAGGAGCTAGAATATTGGAAAACTTTCTAAAGATTTAATTCTGATGATTACGATTATACCTGCCATTGATCTTATTGATGCTAAATGCGTTCGTCTTTCGCAAGGCGATTACAACCAGAAAACGGTTTACAATGAGAATCCGTTGGAGGTTGCCAAAATGTTCGAAGATGCCGGAATTACACGATTGCATCTGGTCGATCTGGATGGCGCAAAGGCCAAGCACATTGTGAACTACAAAGTGTTGGAAACCATCGCTTCGAAAACCAATTTAGTGATTGATTTTGGCGGAGGATTGAAATCCGACGAGGATTTGCGTATTGCTTTTGAAAGTGGCGCACAAATGGTTACCGGCGGTAGCATCGCGGTGAAAGATCGAGAAACTTTCCTGCATTGGATTGAAACTTACGGTGCGGAGAAAATCATTTTGGGAGCTGATGCCAAAGACAAAAAGATCGCGGTGAGCGGCTGGCAGGAAGTTTCTGAGTTGCCGATCCTGGATTTCATCGGAAGTTATACTGAAAAGGGCATTCAGAAAGTGATCTCCACTGATATTGCCCGCGATGGCATGTTAACCGGCCCCAGCATCGAATTGTACAAAGAAATCATGGAGCGTTTCCCGAGCCTGGAACTCATTGCCAGCGGCGGAATTGCTTCAATGGAAGACATATACGAACTTAATGAAATGGGTATTCCGGGAGTAATTACCGGAAAAGCAATTTATGAAGGGAGAATTAGCTTAAAAGAAATATCAAAATTTCTAGGTGCCTAAAAATCTGGAACTTGGAATTTGAAACCTGGAACTAAAATGTTAGCAAAACGAATCATACCATGCCTGGATATCAAAGACGGTCAGACCGTGAAGGGCATCAACTTTGTGAATATTATAAGCGTTGGCGATCCGGTTGAGCTGGGCGCGCTGTATGCTGAACAGGGAGCCGACGAACTGGTTTTCCTCGACATCACAGCTACGCACGAAGGCCGCAAAACCTTTGTGGAATTGGTAAAACGCATCGCCCGCGAAATCAACATTCCGTTTACGGTTGGTGGTGGCATCAGTGAATTGAAGGATGCTGATGCTCTTTTGAGTGCCGGTGCCGATAAAATCAGCATCAACTCATCTGCCGTTCGTAATCCGAAACTAATTGATGACCTAGCGCTGAATTTTGGCAGTCAGTTCGTTGTTTTGGCCATCGATGCTCGCGGCGAAAACGATTATTGGACAGTGACCGTAAATGGTGGCCGCATCCCGACAGACAAAGAACTGTTTTCGTGGGCCAAGGAAGGCGAAAGTCGTGGTGCAGGCGAAATCCTGTTTACCTCGATGAACCACGATGGAACCAAAGCAGGTTTTGCCAACAAGGAACTGGCGAAAATGTCGGAGATGCTGAGCATTCCGATCATTGCTTCAGGAGGTGCGGGGAATATGGATCATTTTGTAGATGTGTTCACTGAAGGAAAAGCCGATGCCGGGCTTGCCGCCAGCATTTTTCACTACAAGGAGATTGCCATTCCGGATTTGAAACATTATCTTCAGTCAAAAAATATTCCTATCAGACTGTAATCCTAAGTTTTATGAAACTTTTTTCAGTACTTATCTGCGTTTTTTTTGCTGTTACGGTTTTTGCCCAACGAAATATTGAAAATGAATTGTTGTCTCAAAGTCCTAATTGTGAAAATGTTGCGTACAATTCATCCAGACTGATTGATCGTTATTTTAATAGCAGGAATTACGATTCGATAAATGTCGTTTGCAATAAGTGGGAAGAGTTTTGTGGCGTAACTGAACCCGTATTCAGATTAAAAGTCTTGCTGCAAATTCAGAATAAGGTATTTTCAGAAGAGTGGATGGAGCGCGACTATTTATTAAACTACATTTTTCTCTATCTGGATCGATTGGATTATGCAAAGGAATCAAATTCCAAACTGATCTATGAACGTTATAAAATACCTTTTGGATACATTCCGCTAAACTCTCCGTTTGATGATTTGACTATTATGTGGGCAAATTCAATGCTTGAAAGTAGTACACTTCAGCCGATCGAGAAAGCGTTTTGTTTGCTCTATTCCAATCAATCTGATGCTTTTTGGAAACTATTGAAAAGTCAGGAAATTGCCGGAACGAAATTACATGCAGTGTATCAGGAGCAAACCAGAAAAGCAAACCGAATGGGTGAGGCTAACATTGGATTTATGTCCGGGGTAATGATCCCATCTGGTAATTTGTTAGAATACATTGGAGTTAAACCACAGTTTGGACTTCAGTTTGGGTATAAAGTCAATAAAGTACAGTATGATTTGTCTATTCTGATAAGGTCAGGTAATTCGAGGAAAGAATACCAGATTATTTATGAGGGTGAACCTAAAAAAACTGACCACTATCTGGGTGGTTATGTTGGACTGGATTTAGCATATGAGTTGTCCAGAAAAAAGCGGAGTGAATTTGATCTTGTTGGTGGAATAGCATACGACGGGTTCGATGTTGTAGAAGGTGACACTGAGAAAGATATAAAAAGCAAGTCGTTAAACTCGTTAAATCTTAACTTTGGACTTGGCTATCGATTCTGTGGCAAGAAATTCAACTATCTTGGAATTCAGACAAAATACAATTTTGTAAATTATAAAAACACTGGAGGTACCGATTTCGGCGGAAATTATATCTCAATTATTCTCACTGCAAACCTGTTTGGGAATGTTCAAAAGAATCAATTGATCGAAAATCTTAGAATGAAATGAGTCTGATTTGTAGAAACTCCAATCATAATGATTGTTTCTGAATCATGCGAATACTATGTGGTAATGAAAAAACGAAAAAAACATGAAATAAAATGGAAAATACACAATTAGATTTCGCCAAGCTGAATGGCCTTATTCCGGCAATTATTCAGGATAATACCACGAACGTAGTGTTGATGTTGGGCTTTATGAACGAAAAAGCGTTGGCCAAAACCGAGGAAACAGGTCAGGTGACTTTTTTCAGCCGCAGCAAAAATCGCCTGTGGACGAAAGGCGAAGAGTCCGGGAATTTCCTGAATGTAGTTTCAATAGCCTCGGATTGCGATAACGATACGCTTTTGATTAAAGTGAATCCGGTTGGACCGGTAAGAT
>JAJZSZ010000440.1 GCA_021849365.1 Bacteroidota bacterium
AAGATCTGGATTTTATGCAGGGCGAGTTGCCTGTTTTTGGGTTTAGGTACAAGCTTTGAAAAAACACAACAGCCTCATGGTTATGAATCATGAGGCTGTGCTTTTATATAGGATTGTCTATTGTTCTTTACTTTCAGGCCTTGGTCCTTTAGGTCTGTTCCTGTGATGTCGGTTTCTGTTTGGATTATTACCACCTCCGCGGTTTTCGTTGGACCTGTTAGCCTGAGGTGCATTCTCCTGAACTTGATTTTCCTGAGCCCGAACCTCCTGTTGTTTGTGAACCTCGAGTCTTTCTCCCTGAGGACGATTAGATGGTCCGCGACGATTACGGTCTCTGCGCTTTTTGTCTTTGTTGGGCTTGGTAAAGAGCTTTTGATCGAGCTCACCCACATTCATCATGTTTTCCTTTTTGGCTTCAGGCTCATTGTATCCTTCAAATGAAGGTTTCTGGCCTCGCTTGTTCATGTTCAGGAAGCGTTTTACATCTTCCAGATCGAGCACAAAAACACGTCCTCCTTCGCTTTGAGCGTAACTGTACCAAACCTTTTTCTGAAGAATATCTGTTTTCAGGTGTCTGGCCAGCCCTTTTTCTGTTTCGATGGCCAGCAATTCGTTTGGAAAATCTTCGAGAGCTTCCAGGTAATGATCGAGTTCGTAGGTAAGGCAGCATTTCAGTTTGCCACAGCGTCCGGCCATTTTTTCGGCATTGGGCGAAAGTCCCTGCTTAATGGCTGCATCCGAAGTTACACTCGAGAAATCGGTACGCCAGGTTGAACAGCACAAAGCACGTCCGCACGAGCCAATTCCCCCGATGCGTCCTGCTTCCTGCCGGGCACCAATTTGTTTCATCTCAATTTTAATGGCAAACTCCTTTGCGTAAAGTTTAATGAGTTCACGGAAATCGACCCGGTCGTCGGCAATGTAGTAGAAAATGGCTTTGTTGTTGTCGCCACGAAACTCCACATCGCCAATTTTCATATCCAGTTTCAGTTCCTTGGCAATTTGGCGGGCCCTGATCATCACTTTCTGTTCACGGGCCTTGGCTTCCTCCCATTTAATGACATCGGTAGGAGTGGCTTTCCGGTATATCTTATTCCATTCGTACCGGTCGGGCTTTTTCACTTTTCGTTTAAACTGAAGTTCGGCCAGTTTGCCGGTAAGCGAAACCACACCAACATCATGTCCTGGTGAACATGAAACAACGACAAGTTCGTCCCGCTTCAGGGGAAGCCTGTCTTCGTTCAGGAAGAATTCTTTTCGGGTTCCTTTGAACCTGATTTCTACAATATTCGATTCGTCAGTTGTATCGGGTATATCGTTTAGCCAGTCGTACACTGTAAGCATCGCTGGCCTGTCAAGATCTCGTTTAGCGTTGCATCCGCTGCATCCCATATATATCGTTATTTAAATCAAGGGGACAATATTATCAAATTTTGAGCAGACTTGCTATTTTTATTCTGTCTAAATAATGATCGCGCAGGTTTTCATTGCTTTTGCTCCTGACGATTCTTTCATTGTCATAAAGGCAAAACCTCTATATTTGAATCAAAATTTTTAAGTCATGCCAACGCGTAATTTCCTCCTGATTGCTTTTCTCTCGTTGATATTTCAGTTTAAAGTAAACGGGCAGCAACTCAGCCCTGATGCCACTATCAGTATTTTAACCTGCAACCCCGGCGAAGAGGTTTATTCGATGTACGGGCATACGGCTATTCACGTAACAGACCCTAGCAGTGGAATTAATGCTGTGTTTAATTACGGTGTATTTAGTTTCGATCAGCCCAATTTCTTTTACCGTTTTGCAAAGGGACAAACTGATTATATGATGATTGGAGAGCGTTTCCGGAGTTGGCTGCCCCAATATGAGGAAGAGAAAAGGAGCGTTTACGAACAGGTGCTGAATCTTTCTTTGGAAGGGAAGAATAAGCTTTTTCAGGCTTTAGCTGAAAATGCAAAGGTTGAGAACAGGGAGTACCGATACAATTTTTTCATGGACAACTGCGCCACTCGTGTCAGGGATATGATTGAACGCAATTCGGTTGATCCAATCAAATTTCCTGATCATCAAACAACCGAGAGTTATCGCCAGCTGATCAAGCAATACCATCACTCATTTCGCTGGATTGATTTGGGTATCGACCTGTTGGTTGGAAAGAAGGCCGAAGAAACGGTTTCATCTTACGGACAAATGTTTTTGCCTGATTATCTGAAAGATCAGTTTGCAAATGCACAGATAACTATTGATGGAAAGCCACAACCGTTGGTACTCGAAACAAAAACGCTGCTCGAATATCCGAATTCGAAACAAAACTATGATTTGCCCTGGCCTGCTATTGTTTTTGGAATACTGTTTCTTGTTGTTGCAGCCATCTCTGTTTGGGAATTTCTACGGAAAAGGAATACCGACTGGCTCGATTATTCGTTGATGGGCATTACCGGTGTAGCCGGACTGATTATTGGATGGTTCACACTTTTTTCGGAGCATCCGGCCATGAGTCCCAATTATAATTTGCTTTGGGCTTTTCCTCTGAATATATTTTTCGCTTTCGCATGGAGGGTAAAAAACTGGAGAACTAAAACCCGTTTATACTTCTGGCTTATAGGTGCCCTTTTACTGCTTTCGTTTGTAATTGGTCAGCAATTCAACCCTGCAGTTTACTTTATAATCCTGATTTTACTTGTACGGGTTGCGGTTAACCTGTTGCCAGAGAAAAAGTAATCAGCTGAGGTTTTCAGATGTATTCTGGCCTCGACTGATTACTGTTCATTTACTGTCCAATTCGCTTGATTTTCCTGGTTAACGGGCGTTCGACTGAGATAGGTACTTTTTCTTCAATTACCGAACTTGAATCGAGTCCGAGCGCTTTCACGTCGTTGATGCTAAGCAAACGGGAGAAGCTGTGAAGTCCCATGATGATTGTTTCCCAAGGCGACAGACTGTAGTCGCGCGACATGACACGGTCGAGGTTAACAAACATGAAATCGGGCGGCAAATGGTGCTTTCTCAGCGATTCGTATGAGCTGCAAAGTTTAATCTCGCCAGCCGAGACCAAATCTTTCAATACTTCCTTGAAGTATAGGTTGATACGAGGTTCTATTTTAAACCCAAGGTGAAAATCGACCCTGATCAGCGTTCCGGGAATAATTTGATTGACTTCGTAACTGAATGCATCCGGCTCGTCAACAGTATCAACATGCAGTAACCAATAGGTTTTGGCTCGTTTTGGCTGCTTGTTGAAGATTGAATACATGATTTTGGATTCGATTTGGTGAATCTCGTTAGCTTTTATAATGTAAACCAGGTTGGTGGCCATTTGCGGGATAGTTTTGTCTTTGCTCAAATCCTCGAACAGATGGAGGTATTTATTCACATTTACAAAGCTAATGTGCCTGTTTTTAATGCGGCGCCCAAAGAACCAGCCCAGCATAATCAGCAGAAAAGCAAAAGCGAGGACTACCGAGAACCAACCTCCATCTTTGAATTTATGCAGGTTTGCAATCAGGAATGTGCCTTCCACGGTAGCAAAAAGTGCTGACAAAAATGCCAACAGGAAAAGATTGATATTTTTTTGGTATAGGTAATGAATAAGCAACATAGATGTCATCATCATGGTAATGGTAATCGATAAACCATAAGCGGCCTCCATTTTTGCCGATTCGTTGAGATCG
>JAJZSZ010000042.1 GCA_021849365.1 Bacteroidota bacterium
TATTTACCGACATGGTAAAGTTACCCTTTACCGATTTATCAAGCGGATCGAACTGCTTGGTTGTGCTATTGTAATTATAGAACTCGGTTGTCCGCTCAGAATAAGTTCTGACTGCATTAACATCGATTCGTAAATCAGGAATTGGCTCAACATTGGCCCTGAAATTAAAGGTTTCGCTATGCGACATTACATATGGCGAATTGAGCGTTGAATCGCGGGTTATCCATCCTTTTTGCGAAGCTTTCAATGCAAAATCCTTATCCTGCCAACCCAGAAGGAATGGGAGTCCCGGCGCGGTCGTCTGGCCAGGCAAATCGCTGAACATATTTTGATCAGGAGTATATTTCCCAACTCCAAAGAAACGAGGCTCTGGCATAAATCCTGGCAAAACGGTACCATCTGTTGATGAATAGCTTAATGAGATTGAACGCACACTCATCAAGGCACGTGCGGTGTATTCAATCAGCTTGCGGCCCAGGTCGCGGCTGACCTCAACTTTACCTTTAACCAGCAAATTCACACCTGAAACATTTTTTGTTGGGGTGAACGTGATACGATTTTCATTAACGATGTCGACCTTTCCTTCAACAACTGAACCATCTTTTGCCGTAGCAACCACTTCCACATTTTGCGTCTTCAGTTTATGAAAGATCGACTTTGGAGTATTGGCTCTGAGTCTCAGGTTGTCCGAAACGTAATGCACCTCCTTGATTTTTGGAGCTGCCTTTTCCTTCGCGGGGTTGGCTTGTCGTTGCGGAGCTTGATTTCCTTGCTGCCCCTGATTCTGGCGAGCTCGTGTCATACGCTGTTGTTGACGTGAGCTTGTCCCGTATTTCTGGTTAACGTCCCTCAGGAATCCAACCTTATTGTACAAGGTAACAAAGTTTAACTGACCATTCAACATCACCTGACGTGAGTTCTCGATGACGTTACCTAAAACCACTGATTTATCGGTCAGTGGCCCGGCCTGCCAATCGTACATCGACTGGTAGCGAGCTGAAAGTGAAGTCCAGTCAAGCAACGGAAGTCTGTTGATTGGAACCATGTAATTGGCATTAATCACATGATGGTATAAGGTCGGACGTCCAAGTCGCAGTAAATTACTGAGGATTGAATCCTTTTTCCAGGCATAATCATCGTCGTGCCGGTTGATACGGCCTTCAGGCTCATCGATTCGGGCAGTTCCCTGCGACGAGAAATCGAATTCAAGCGAACGGGTAAGGTTATACCTGATATCGACATACTTATTCCAGATGAAATCTTTGTTGAATGTGCGCGGAATAATCATATTCGGATTGGAAAGATTCCGAAGCTGAACTTCGTTATAATGCCTCCAGAGATCAGTCCGGAAAGAGAGCTGCGATGGTGCCAGCGAGAAATTAAAATCGCGGATCACCCGGAAAGCCTTTCCTTTTAATACCTTCGAATTCTTAAATGGCTCAATCGACTCTGGTCGTCCATTGAAGTTGTAACTGAACATTCCTCGGTAATTTTTATCCAGATTCTGCTCAACATTAACACTCCGTTTTAACTGTTCGTTGTAAGAGTAGGTAACCGAGAAGTTTGTCGGGTCGTACAATTTCGGCTTGCCCGACTTATTTGTTTTATCGATTTTTACATTTGTGAAGTTGATGCTTTTTCGCGTTGTTACGTCCTGCGAGAGTTGTTTCAGCGAATCCTTCTCAGCCCTCGTATTTAACAAGTTCAACGCATCCTTCATTTTTATATCCGGATCGAGCGGATTGTATTTGGGATTGCTGGTACTTTGCGAATATCCAATATACAATGGAATCTTAACCTGCGACTTATCGGGGAAGAATTTACCAAGCTCAAAATTAGCCGAAACGTCCACAGTCGTCAGGTCGTCCATAGCCCGTTCATTCACTTTTTTATCGATACTCCCGAAACCGGCTGTGCGATGACTCCCTGCCACAATTATAGATCCCAAATCGGCCAAGCGGGCAGTTACACGTCCTGTTGCAGCCCATCCTCCGTTTTCCTCGAAATCAGACAAGCGAAGTTCATTCACCCACACTTCTACCGAGCGCGAACCTCTATCGTTAACATCCTTTTTATTGTGCCTGATACCAATCATCATTACCTCAACGTTCCCAAGGTTTGGATTTCCTTTTACGCTAACAAGCCTGGTTCCATCCAGCTCGGAATATGGTTGTGTTAAGCTTGCGGTAGGATTCGCCTGACGAAGGGCATCGTTCCTCCTCAATTTCAAGTTGGTAAAGGCCTCGAGACTTAGATCGAGTCGGTTCTCATCGGGCCAAACAGCTAACCGGTCGGCCTCATTCTCACTTTTATACGAGCCCAGCGGACTAGTAAGTGTCAATGGTATTTCGTATTCGTAGTAGTTATAATTGTAATCCGACCCGATTCGCACAAACAAGGAAACATCATTATCCTTGAGCGGATAACCCTCAATTGCTTCGGCATGAACTTCCATTTTCAGGCGTTTGTAATTACGGAAATCCATGCTTAGGTTTTTATAAGCAGCCCGGGCATCCCCTTCTTCCAGTTCAATGGTACGCAATACCAGCGATTGCTCGTTCAACTGACGAAGTTGCGGATTCGCCGGATCAATTACGCGTTCTATTCCGGGAGGAAGTACATAATGAATTGGCTTGCGGCTTGCATTTTCTTCAATATTTACTGCTGAAATATCGAACTGAGTGTTTGGTGAATTCACTCCGATCTTTCCGTCAACATCTTTGGTATAGCGGCGCCAGTCGGCACGAACCAAATCAAGTGTGGCAAAACGCAAAACGGTTGGTTTCTCAAACCCTTTCATGAACATCCTCATGAAACGAATTGATTTGAAATCGGAAATGGAGCCAAAAACCTGGTTCGGATTTTTTACCGGCACTCTAAACTGATACCAGGTAACTTTCCCGGTTTTTCCATTCTTCAACTTAACTTCGCGCTCCTTGACATCAGAGATGTTATTTTTCCCGACCACCATATCCTCGCGGCGTAAGCTGATTTTATACTGATAATAGCGCTCGTATTCATTCAGAGTGTTATCATCATTAATATCTTCAATGTCGGGCTGTGTTGATGCTGTTGTGGGATACGATTCGGGCGACATTTCGGCCGTTGGAGAGTTCCCGTCGGGACCGTTAAAATTTTTATACCGTTCCAGAATTCCCAGTTTCTGATCGTCATAATCAGTTCCACGGAAATAATGATAATCGTCGCCTGAAGGGTCTTTCAGTACTTTGGCCAAAGCATCCTGATTCAGGATATTCTTCATCGATTCGAGATAACTCTGATGGAAAGTCTTTTCATCGTCGTCGTTCAAACCATCAAATCCAATGTCCTGGTAACGACGGCTCTCCACGTTGTTATCGAATTCATTTACCATCGACTGAAGTTTGGAAACACGACCCCATACAGTTGTATCAATACTGGCCACCTGGGCATCAGTAGGCAATCCGTTTTCAAACGATTTACGCGAATCTTTCAATACATCTTCCGAAATATCGCCAAGGTTGAAATATAAATCACCACCCTGATTTTGTTCGAGGGAATCGTTTACAAACGGATTCATCATCCAGAATTCAACAAACTCGATGTTGGCCGCTTCGAAATCGCTGGTTTCAATTTTACGCATGATACCACCCCAGCGCGATTCCGGATCACGAAGTGTTCCGTCTGGATTCACCCCACGTGAGTAGGCCGATGGATTTGTATCAAAGTTATATGGTCCACGCTCCTCCGGATAAAAAGCCAAATCGAAAACCGGAATATTGGTTGGCAATCCGACCGGAGTTTCACGGTCAGGAAAAATCTCGTTTTCGTACACCTCGCGTACCAAATGGTTCGACTGAAGCTCTGCGTTGTTTTTAATGTAATCAGGTGTAGTCGGGCTATTCCTTAAAAATAAAGGATCGATGGTGTACCACGCCAGCTTTGCACGGTTAAATCCATAGGCCAGATCGTTGTTGGTCGCAGCCTCAGGAAACATGTTTTGCTTTTGAGGCGTACTGGCCAACACCCATGCCGAGCGCGTTTTCAGATCGATTGAGGTTTTTGTTGCTTCAAAATCGTCGATGTAAGCCGTTCCTGCTTTGTTAATTACCTTGGAATGTCCCGGAATTAATTTGGCAAATTCGCCGTCGAATGCTATCGACGAGGTTTCTTTTGTAGAGTAAAACGGCAACTTATCGAGCATCTTGGTCAGTAACCGCGACTGGTTGGTATAAGTTGCATCAAGACCGAGCATGGTATTCGAAATCGGATCGTCGCCATAATTAACCTTCTGGGTTAAAGGCCTTTCCTGCATGTGCAATACGGTGGCTCCAAGGTTAAAACGTTCGCTGATTGCATAATTGGCATGAGCACCAATCATGGTTTTTCGCTGCATACTAAATAAGTCCTGACTTTCGGTTGAAACCTGGAGAGGTGAGCCTGATTCGAGCAAACCGGTATTTATAATTTTAACAATACCGGAAGTATAATCAACTGTATAATCAACATTTTCCGTCAAAGTGCGTCCACCCGAAGTTACTTTTACCGAACCTTGTGCCAGATTCTGCGAACCAACCATGATTTCCGATGTCGAAGCTCCCTTGTACGAACCTTTCAGTTTAAACTTATTGTGTTCGGCATCCTGCTCGGCAACTGTCCGTGTCGAATCGTATAAAGTTTTGTATACGTATTTGTTTATCAATGAGGGATCGACAATAGAATCGGCCAGGTTTTTCCCGAAAGGCTCCAATACCGGGAAAATAATTCTTCCGGTTGATGAGTTAACCGTTATTCCCTCCACATAGTCGAAAACCCCGTCGCGACCCAAATCGAGCTGAGAGTTGAGTTTGTCGAGGTTCATTACATTCAGTAAAACATGATCGGCAAGCCTGCCTTCAGGTAAATAATTGATGTTTGTTCCTGTCTGATCGTTCTGATAAAGAATGTCCAGCACAAAATCATCCTTGGTTAGCTGGTAAGCATTCAAATCGTAAACGTTCTTCATCATCAGTTTCCAGTTCGGAATGCGTGGCGAAAGGTTTGTGCCTTTCAACAGCTTCAGAACCAGAGTTTGCGGAGCGTTAATCCCGTCGGTAGAGAATTCACCAACCTGGTAGGTTTTACCATTGGCGGTATAGTTATAGGCAACAGCAAGAATTTCATCGGTGTTTAATGCCGAACGGAGCGAAATGTATCCCAGGTTTGGATTAAACGTATATTCCGATTCGCTGAGCAAACGAGCCTGTTCAATCTTTTCAAAGTCTTGTCCTCCAACAAAATTAGCAGACGAAAGTGGTGACAGGGTTTTGTTAATATTATCGGAAGCTCTGATGCCTGAATAATTGTTAATAATTTGCTGGTACAATCCGTTGGCATCGTTAAACGGATAAATGCTTTCAGGATATTGGAGTCCTGAAGTTTCCTGGAAAGCTCCAATTTTGTTGTAGATATTCGGGTCGTGTTCGCCCAAATCCATAAATGCCAAAATATTACGGGCTTCTTTAAAGTTGCTCGATTTATTGGTTACCCAAACTTCAATTTTATTGATGGTAATGGAAGAACGGACGATGGGGAGACTTTCGAGCGCTTCGTTGTAATTATCGCGGAAATACTGAGCCAGGAAAAAATGCCGGTTGGCATCGTACGATGATGCAGCAATTTCGAAAGTTTTTTTCTGGGCACCACCTTCCGAATCGATAACCTGTGTTTCGCCCTTGTTTTGCGAGAAAATGGTTGTCAGGTTCAGTTTACCAAACTGCAATTCGGTTTTTACCCCAAACAGGTTTGATCCGCCGGTAATGAGTGATCCGTTAAGCGGAAGCGAAACGTTACCAGCCTCTATCTTTTTCACAATCTGGTCTTCATCTCCGGTGTAAGCCAGATTCATTTTATTCTCATAATCGAATGTAGCTTCGGTATTGTAATTGACGCGCATCTCCATCTTGTCGCCAATTTTCCCCATCACATTCATCTGAATTTTCTGGTTGAAATCGAAGGTAGGTACTTTGCGCAGGCGTTCGGGGATAGATGGATTTTCGGTTGCATTCATCTGGTAACCAAAGCTTACCTCAACATACCCCTGCGGACGAATGTCAATCGTATTGCTTCCAAAAATTTTATTAAAGGTTTCGCCTCCAACAGTCAACCTTGGAATAAGTCCACCTTTATCTTCAATACTTTTAATTTTTGCCTGACTGCGCCAGTAATTTTGAATGGCCTGCTCGAAATCGTATTTCTGAAACTCCTTTTTGGTCATCGTTTTAGGCAACCTGTAATTCAGACTACCTACTTTTTCAACAAAATTGTACTCTCCGGTAATAGGATCGTATTCGACCTCAGTTTTAATATTCGATGGATTTTTCAGGAACAGCTTCGAGCTGTCTTTTTTATCGGGATAGGCAAAAGCTGGTTCGTCTTTAAATTTATATGGGAGGTTTCCGGTGGTATCAATTCTAACTGTATCTTCAGCTAACGGAAGGATATTCAGCGAATTATAATTCCTGAGTGTTGTTCTCGATTCGGTGGGGCTTCCGCCGAGTGCATAAATAATAATTACAATAAGAAATAGAAGTATGTTTCTGCCGTACTTTTTCAATTCCAAGGTCTTTTTCTGATTAAAGGCTTTTAAGCGCCAATTTGATCACATTTTCAACTGAAAGATTAGATTGAGCTGCCAGAATTTTATCCAATTCCTTTTCGGCTGGCTTTTTCGCAAATCCCAGCATGACTAAAGCAGATAACGCTTCATTTCGTAATGTATTGTCTGCCGATGCCACAAATTGTTCGCTAATGGGCGACTTTCCAACTTTGTCTTTCAAATCGATAATAACCCGCTGTGCGGTCTTTACACCAATGCCTTTTATGCTTTTCAGAAGATTGACATTTTCATTCAGGATAGCATTGCTGATTTCGTCGGGTGAAAGCGACGAAAACATCATAATTGCCGTATTGGCTCCAATTCCGCTAACAGAAATCAACATGCGGAATAACTCGCGTTCAGGCTCGGTGGCGAAACCATACAACTGATGGGCATCTTCGCGTATAACCTGATGGATGAATAATTTAACCGAATCAACTCCATTCAGCTGGGTATACGTGTTTAGCGAAATGGTGACAAAATACCCTATCGAATTAACTTCGAGTACTATATGCGATGGTTTAAGGCTTGCAACTGAGCCCTTAATATATTCGAACATAAACCAAAAATGAATTAGATTCCTTCGTCGATTGCCTCAAAATCAATCGATTCATCAACCTGTCCCTGGTTGATTTCGTATTTCTTCAGCGGATTTTTAGTTATCTCCTTATAGAGGGCACGATTCTTATAAATATCGATAGACAGATACAATGCTTCGCGGAATGAATCGGGCGAGGCTTTGTCTTCACCGGCAATATCGAAAGCTGTTCCGTGAGCAGGCGAGGTTCGGATAATCGGCAATCCTGCCGTATAATTCACTCCCCGGTCGAACGAAGCCATTTTGAACGGAATCAGGCCCTGATCGTGATACATGGCCAAGATAGCGTCGAATTTCGAAAAATCGCCCGAACCGAAGAATCCATCAGCAGGATATGGCCCAACGGCAATAATTCCCTCATCTTTAGCCCGCTGAATAGCCGGAATGATGATTTCGTTTTCTTCTTTTCCCAACAACCCATTGTCGCCGGCGTGCGGATTAAGACCAAGCACTGCGATACGTGGGCGTTTAATGAAAAAGTCTCTTTCGAGCGACTGATTAATGATGCGCAATTTATTCACAATTGCACCCTTTGTAATTTTTGCCGAAACTTCAGAAATTGGCGCATGGCCTACAACCACACCCACTTTCATCGATTCGCTTACCATCAGCATCACGTAGTCGCGGGTTTTAAACTGCTCGGCCAGATATTCGGTATGTCCGGGGAAGTTAAATTTCTCGGACTGAATGTTGTCTTTATTGATTGGCGCAGTAATCAAAGCATCAATTTCTCCGTTTTTCAGGTCTTCAACTGCCTTTTCCAGAGCCATATACGAAGCTTCGCCTGCCATTTCGCTCGATTTACCAAGCTCAACGCGAATGTTATCATCAATACAATTTATAATGTTGGCTTTGCGTGGGTCAGCTTCACTGGCAATGCGGATATGATTGAAGTTGAATGTTTCGATATTCAGAGCCTTTTTATGATAGGCTGCAACTTTGGGCGAACCATAAACAATGGGTGTGCACATCTCAAGAATTCGAGGCTCCATCAATGTTTTAATAATTACTTCGTATCCAATTCCATTAATATCGCCTTGTGAAATTCCTATGATAATTTTGTCCCGTTTCATTTGTCGCTTCTCCTTTTTTAGGTGTTTTGTGTGATAATGTATAATCTCTCTAACAACCAATTTTGATGCGCAAATTTAATCTATTATTTTACACTATTTAAAGTTGCACAAACTTACTCACTTAAGAATTCATGTTGTTGTCTGAAAAATAACGAATTTGACGAATTGCCTAAAAAATGACAATTAATAAAAGAATAAATATCAGGAGCATGAACAGGATGAACTGATTGCGAACAAACAATCCCAATAACAACAGTATTTCAATTTCCTCGGTACATGCGGTATATACCTCAATAGTTCCTTTGTCTTTTGATATGAACTCGTTACTCTGATAGGTAATCAGGTCGTCGCCATTAAATTTCCACGACCAGCGCGATTGCCAGAAATTCTTCACTTCGAGCTCAAATCGCTTGCCATTAATAATAATGTCGCTTTTGGGATTAAATAGATTAACCATGATGGTGCCAAGCAAAGCCTGATTATTGGCATCGTATATTTCGAGCTTGGAAAGAAAAAATTCACGATTTAAAATAAACAGGCGGTCATTGAGCATTCCATGGGCTTTTGATCCTGTCAGGCTTTCCCAAACAATGAATCCAATGCGTTCTGATCCATGAAAAATTTCAAGGTTTTTTTTTAGAATTCCCTTCGACCAAAAATACCGTTCCATCGATTCGTGCTTAAAAATGCAGATGCAAGTTACGAAAAATTTGAGCAAGAACAGTTTTCTGCACGACAGACGGTTTTAAAACAAAAAGATCCTGCCTCGCGCTGAAGCAGGATCTTTCACCTATTTAGTCACGTATTTGCTTATTGCTTTGCAGCAGGTTCCTCGCAATCATCACCCAGATTCAATAATTCGACCTTTCTGAAATCAATCGGATGGCTTTCCGACTGAAGCGAAATAGTACCTTTCTTCAACAGTTTATTTCCATCAGGAGGAAGCAGTTTCTGATAACTCGCATCACGTTCGTCCAACTGGGGTTTGGTATATTCTATTACCACCTTGCCATCCATGATGTGCTTAATAATTGAATCGCCCTGAACTTCCACTTCGGCCGTTACCCACTGATCGCCATGATAGGTTTTTGATTTGGAGTTGGTACAATGGTTGGTCCACAGCGAGTCGTTATAAACGATGTTGGTTCCCGGAGTACAAACATTCATGGTGGTACGTTCATCTTTCCCGTTTCCGCCCAGCAACTGAACTTCAATCGATACAGGGAAATCCTGGTTCAATTCCATGCTTTCAGGGCTTTGTCCGTGTATCATGATTCCACTGTTTCTAAGTGCCCATCCGGCACCTCCAAGGCACTGTTCGCCAACAAAACGGTACTCCACCCTGATTTTGTAATGAGAATATGGGCATTTGTAAAAGATATGACCAAAATGGTCGTCGAATTTCTGATACTGATCGTATCTTACTTTCAATAATCCATCCTCTACCCTAAAGGTATTTCCGTAGTTTTCGTTTAAAGGGAAACCGGCAATTTTAATGTTCCAGTCTTTCAAATCCTTGCCGTTGAACAATTGAATCCATCCCTTTTCCTTTTGCTTCGGAGACTGGCATCCCCACAATAAGGCTAAAATGAGAGCAGGAAGTAACAAGTTTGCTAAATTCTTTTTCATGGTTCTTAAATGGTTAAGTTAGCTGAGCCGCAAGGTAACAAAATATACCTAATCAAGCCACTGATAAATAATCAAAAAAGGTTGTCCAAAAAGAAAAAATCAATTTTTGGACAACCTTGCAAAACGAAAAAATAAAACCAGAGAATTAAATTCCTTTTTTCTCTTTCTTGGCTTTTTTTTCCAGCCGTTTTTCTTTTAATGATTTAGCAGGTTCCTTCTTGGCTTCCTTTTTTGCATCTAATCCTTTTGACATAACTTTGATTTTTTGAGGTTATTCTTCTGATTCCGAACACTAACAATAAACAAAGTATTTGAGTATAATTACTTAAATTACCTTACTTCAAAAATATCATTTTTTTGAAAAATAAATCCACTCTACTCGCCAGTATAATTGCAAAAACATTCCACTTAAATAAGCTCAAATCTGCGATTAATAGTGTCATGCAGGTCAATTGTTCTTTTGGGGTGGGATAAGTAATTCAAACCCAAAATAAAATACTGACAATCAATATCCTAATCACAAATTAACCATTTGGTTAAATTTTGCAGTTAAAATATTTGGTAGATTAATTTCTATCCTATACTTTTGCCCATACGATTTAACCAAATAGTTAAACTAAAAATAAAAATGGAAGCAAAAAAAGATAGTACTGAAGAAAAAATTCTGGATGCTGCAAAAACAGTTTTTATAGCAAAAGGAATGGATGGTGCACGCATGCAGGAAATTGCCGACGAAGCCGGAATAAATAAAGCTTTATTGCATTATTATTTTCGATCGAAAGAACGTTTGTTCGAAGCCATTTTTTCACAAATAGTAAAATATGCCTTTCCTGAAATAAGCCGCATCATTGCTTCGGACGAACCAATTGTTTCAAAGATTGAGCAGGTAATTGATGCTTATTTGGGCTTATTATTAAAACACCCGTTCATCCCAGGATTCATCATGAAAGAGTTAAGCCGCGATCCCTCAGGCTTGTTTAAAATGGTCGTCAAATTCGGATTTAATCCCCAAATTGTTTTAGATCAAATACAGAAGGCCATGGATAATGGCGAAATCAAAAAAATGGATCCACGCCACCTTGTTGTAAACATTATATCGATGTGTGTTTTCCCTTTTGCGGCCCGCCCAATATTAAACCACTTAATTTTTAAAGATGACACAAATGCTCTTGAGAATTTCTATTCCGAACGTGCCACAATAGTCAAACAATTTGTAATCGATGCCATTGTAATTAAAAAATAGAGCTCCACATGAAAACAATTAAACTACTGTTCGTTGCACTGCTTCTTCCGGTTCATTTGCTAATGGCCCAGGAAACCGTGACTTTGGAACAATGCCAAACCTGGGCGCGCGAAAATCACCCGGCACTGAAACAACTTGATTTATACCGGCAAATTGTTGAATTGAAAAATGAAAACAATACCACCAGTTATTTGCCACAACTCAATTTAAACGGGCAGGCTACCTATCAGTCGGATGTCACAAAAATTGGTATTTCGCTGCCCAACATGAAAATTCCAACTGTCGATAAAGATCAATATAAGTTTTACCTCGACCTCAAACAAACCATTTGGGACGGCGGATTGAGCAAGGCAAAAGAACTGCTGAACAATGCCGAGAATGCCGGAAATCTGCAACAAACCGAAGTCGAATTGTATCAGGTTAAAGAAAAGGTGAACCAGTTCTTTTTTACTTCATTCCTCATTCAGGAAAACCTGAAAATAATGGAAAAGAAAACCGAAACTTTAAACGAAAGAAAGAAAATACTTGAGTCGGCTGTAAATAATGGAATGGTGCTTTCGGCTGATTTGGATCAATTGTTAGCCGAACTAATCAAAACCGAACAAACAGTAATTGAGCTAAAAAGCAATAAAGAAACAGTGCTGTATGGCTTATCAATACTGACTGGAGAGACCACCGAACAATTTGCAAAACTTTCACTTCCGGTTGAACCCACCGATTTGAACATGCCTTTGAAACGTCCGGAAATGGAGTTATTCAGCAAACAAAACGAACTATTGAATGCCAACTCTGATTTGCTTCAAAAGCAACGCAACCCGAAATTGTTTGGCTTTGGACAGGCCGGTTACGGAAAGCCCGGATTGAACATGCTGAATAATTCGTTCGATACCTATTACATGGTGGGCTTAGGCTTTAGTTGGAACGTGCTTGACTGGAAAACCACCAGCCGCCAGAAACAGATCATCAAGCTTCAGCAAGACATGGTGCAAACCAAGCAGGATGCTTTTGTTAGAAACATCGATTTGGCTACTGATCAGCAAAACAAGCAGATTAAACAAATCGGCGAGTTATTAAAAACCGACCAGCAGCTCATCACAGTCAGGGAACGCATTACAAAAACATCGGCTTCGAAACTCGAAAACGGAACCATCACCACTGCCGATTACATTCAGGATTTAAATGCTGAAACCACTGCCAGGCTGATGCTCGAAACGCATAAAATTCAGTTAAAAGAAGCATGGATTAAGCTGGCAAATATCCGTGGAAACCAATAATCCAAATATTAACGACATAAATAAATGACCATGAAAAGAATACAAATTATAGCGCTTGCTCTTTTGCTGATGAGCGCGTGCAAAAACAACGAAAAGCAATCGGATGCCTACGGAAATTTTGAAGCTGTTGAAACCATCGTTTCTTCGGAAATGGCCGGAAAACTACTTTCAATGAATGCTAAGGAAGGCGACTTGCTTGAACCCGGCAAACTCATTGCTTTGATCGACACCACCGAACTGAATCTGAAAAAATTACAAACCGAGGCGCAGTTGGTAGCCAGCGAAACCAAAAAGCAAAATGTGGCGGCTCAAATCAACGTGTACAAAGAGCAGAAAAAAAACGTTTCGGTTACGCAGCAGCGCATTACTAAAATGTTTGCCGACAAAGCAGCTACCCAGCAACAAGTTGACGACATCAACGGCCAGATGAATGTTATCGACAAACAAATCTCGGCGACAAGCACGCAGTATCAACTTATTGGCAGCGAAATGGATGTAATAAAACGTCAGCTCGATTTGCTCAACGAACAGTTGACCAAATGCCGAATCATCAGTCCGGTAAAAGGCACTGTACTCGAAACCTACCTTGAAAACGGCGAGCTGGCTACCCCGGGAAAACCGGTTTTGAAAATGGCCGACTTAAGCAATCTTGAGCTGAAAGTGTATGTTTCGGGTGCCCAACTGTCGAAAGTAAAATTGGGTAACGATGTAAAAGTGCAGATTGATGCTAATGCGAAAGAAATGCAATCGCTCACCGGAAAAATTACCTGGATTTCGTCAGAATCGGAGTTTACTCCAAAAATTATACAAACCAAGGAAGAACGGGTGAAACTGATGTACGCAGTTAAAGTTTTGGTGCCCAACGATGGCCGCTTAAAAATTGGCATGCCCGGCGAGGTGATATTCTAAGAAACAATGTTCAGAAAACAATTAAAATTCAGTCCTTCAGTAATTCAATTCTTCAGCCATGATCAGCATTCAACACATCAGTAAATCGTATAAGGAAGTTCCGGCTGTAACTGATATTTCGCTCGAGGTGCAGAAAGGCGAACTGTTTGGTCTGATTGGTCCAGATGGTGCCGGCAAAACAACTCTGATGCGAATCCTGATGACTCTGCTTGTTCAGGACGAAGGAAAAGCTACCATGAACGGACTGGATGTGGTGAAGGATTATAAAAAGATCAGGAATATTGTGGGCTACATGCCGGGTCGGTTTTCGCTCTACCAGGATTTAACCATTGAAGAGAACCTGAATTTTTTCGCCACAGTTTTTCAAACCACGGTTGCCGAAAACTACGAACTGATCAAGGATATCTACGTTCAAATTGAGCCGTTTAAAAAGCGCTTGGCCGGAAAACTTTCAGGAGGAATGAAACAGAAGCTTGCACTTTCGTGTGCCCTGATTCACAAACCTGAGATTCTGGTACTCGACGAACCAACTACCGGTGTTGACGCTGTTTCGCGTAAAGAATTCTGGGAAATGCTTAAAAAACTTCAGCAAAAAGGAATTACGATATTGGTTTCGACTCCTTACATGGACGAAGCGATGCTTTGCAACCGTGTAGCGCTGATGCAAAAAGGTCAGGTACTTGATATTGATACTCCCCAAAAACTGGTTGAAAACTACGACCGAAAGCTTTACGCCATTCGTTCTGACGATATGCATCGACTGATTCAGGATTTGCGCTCGTGGGAAAAAACCGATTCGGCTTTTGCCTTTGGCCAGTATTTGCACGTTACCGGCAAAGAAGATGAAGTTGAGGCGGTTGAATTTGAAAAATACTTGCTTGACAAAGGCCATACCAATCTTCAGGTACTCGACATTCCGCCAACAATTGAGGATGTGTTTATGGAACTTTTACAGAACCAGTGATCTGACTGAAAACTAGAAAAATGGAAAAAGTAATTGAAGTACATAACCTGGTAAAGAAATTCGGATCGTTTGTAGCCAACGACCACCTGAATTTTGATGTGTATCAGGGCGAAATATTCGGGTTTCTTGGAGCCAATGGTGCCGGAAAAACCACTGCCATGAAAATTTTATGCGGACTCTCCTCTCCTACTTCAGGTCAGGTTAAAGTGGCAGGCTTCGATATTTACCGCGAAACCGAAAAAATCAAACGAAACATTGGTTACATGAGCCAGAAGTTTTCGCTTTACGAAGACATGACCATCGCCGAAAACATTCGGTTTTTCTCCGGAATTTATGGGATATCGCCCAATGAACGTAAAGAAAAACAGGAAAAATTGCTGAAAGATCTGGATCTTGAGTCGGCAAAAGATTCGCTGATTGGATCGCTGCCGTTGGGCTGGAAGCAAAAACTGGCCTTCTCGGTAGCCATTTTTCACGACCCGAAAATTGTATTTCTGGATGAACCTACCGGTGGAGTCGACCCGATTACACGACGTAAATTCTGGGACCTGATTTACGAAGCTTCTGATCGTGGAATCACCGTTTTTGTAACCACCCACTACATGGACGAAGCCGAATATTGCAACCGGGTTTCGATTATGAATAACGGTCGCATTGAAGCGCTCGACACGCCCGAAAACCTGAAAGCCCAATATGGTGCCAAAAATATGGACGAGGTTTTCCTGAAGATTGCACGAAACGTAGAATAAAACATTTGGTTGTAAAGACGCGATACATCGCGTCTCTACGCTAAAAAATCGACGACGATATATGAAACAATTTATAGGTTTTCTCCGGAAAGAATTTTTACACATTTTTCGCGATCCGCGAACGATGTTGATCATTTTTCTTTTGCCCGTGGTACAGCTTTTACTGTTCGGGAAGGTGATTAATACCGACATCCAGAATTCAAAGATTGCCATTCTCGATCAATCGCGCGACAACACCACCCGTGAAATTACCTCGAAACTGATTTCATCGGGCTATTTCGTGTTGGGCGATGAAATTATGCCGGGTGATGATGTGGAAGATGTTTTCCGTAAAGGGAAGGTAAAAATGGTGGTCAGTTTCAAGCCAAATTTCGAACAGGATCTGGAGCGCGACGGCAAGGTGGATGTTCAGCTTCTGGCTGATGCGTCCGATCCAAACACAGCACGCATACTCACCAACTATGCCTCAGGCATCATAAACGACTACGTTAAAAAGGAAAAGATGCAGAACCTGCAACTGCCCCACCAGATTAATACCGAGGTGCGCATGTTGTACAACGAAGGGCTGAAAAGTGTGTATATGTTCGTTCCAGGCATCATGGCGATGATTTTGATGCTAATTTCAGCCATGATGACTTCGATTTCGATCAGCAAGGAAAAAGAGTTGGGAACCATGGAAATTCTGCTTGCCTCGCCCTTGAAACCGATTCAGATTGTATTGGGAAAAGTTACGCCCTATCTTCTGTTATCCTTCATTAATGCACTAACCATCATCATCATAGGAGTATTTTTCTTTGGAGTTCCAATTAAAGGAAGTTTTGTTTTTCTGATGGCCGAAAGCTTTTTGTTTATCCTGATGGCGCTTAGTCTTGGCATCCTGATTTCAACAGTTGCACCCAACCAAATGGTAGCCATGTTTATTTCGGTACTGGCCCTGATGTTGCCAACCATTCTGCTTTCAGGATTTATGTTTCCGATTGAAAACATGCCATTGCCGTTGCGAATTTTGAGTCACATTATGCCTCCGCGATGGTTCATAGTTATCATCAAAAACATCATGCTGAAGGGTACCGGAATACTTTACGTTTGGAAAGAAACGCTGATATTGATGAGCATGGCAGCCGTCTTTATTGGTCTCAGCGTGAAGAACTTCAAAATAAGACTCGAGTAATTTACTATTTGATGATTTACCATTTACAATGAATGAAATCACCAACAAATAGTAAATAGTCAATAATGAAATCGTAAATAAACACTGATGAAAACAATATTCTACGTCATACAAAAAGAGTTTATTCAGGTAAAGCGGAACAAAACCATGCTCCGGATGATCATCATGATTCCACTGTTGCAAATGCTGGTTTTGGTTTTTGCGGCTACCTACGATCTGAAAAACGTCAACATTTACCTGGTCGACAAAGACATGTCGTCAACTTCGCGAAAACTGGCTTCAAAACTCGATGCTTCACCCTTTTTCACCATCGATAATACGTCGTTCAATCCTGATGAAGGCGATAAGGAAATCCTGAACAACAAGGATCACATGGTAATAGTCATTCCGCAGGGATTCGAACGCGATCTGATTCGCGAAGATAAAGCCAGCCTGCAATTGTTGATTAATGCCATCGACGGACAAGCTGCCCAATTGGCCTATTCGTATGCGGCATCAGTAATTCGCGATTTCAATAAAAACATTATTGCCGACTGGAAAGGGTTGCCCGAGTTTAATCCTCCCTATCAAATCAATTCAGTTTCGCGATTCTGGTATAACTCAGAGCTCGAATATAAATGGTACATGGCTCCGGGAGTACTTTGTATTTTGGTTACACTCATTGGCTTATTCCTCTCCGGAATGAGTTTGGTGAAGGAAAAAGAACAAGGGACTATCGGACAGTTGAATGTTACCCCGATCCGCAAAATTCAATTTCTGACGGGTAAACTGATCCCATTTGTGATCATTGCACTTTTCGATTTGTCGTTTGGACTACTTATTGCCAAACTGGTTTTCAACCTGCCGATCGTAGGAAGTTTATGGCTCGTTTTTGGTTTTGGGGTACTCTATCTGCTTGGGCTTTTAGGTCTTGGACTCTTCATTTCAACCCTTGCAGACACCCAGCAACAGGTAATGTTTGTTACCTATTTCTTCATGATGATTTTCATTCTGATGGGTGGAGTTTTCACTCCGGTCGACAGTATGCCTCGCTGGGCTCAATTGGTCGACGAAGCAAATCCGATCTTTCACTTTATTCGTGTAATGCGCATGGTGGTATTGAAAGGATCTAATTTCAGTGATCTCATTCACGAATTTGTTGCCCTGTGCATCATAGGCATTACATTTCTGAGTTTGGCCGTGCTGAGGTATCGGAAAACAGCTTGATTCATCTTTATCCGTCAGCTAAAGCAGACGGCAAAAGATAGTATACTTCGATTGAAGATTCTGATATCCTTTGCCGTTTGCCTTTAGGCAACGGGGCTGTTCAATTCTATTTTACAATTGTCCTGAATTCAGGATGGCATACAAAACCGCCAGTTTAAAGCGGTATTGCGAATAACTTGCACCAGTTACAGCATCAATTTGGCCCAAATCCTGTTTTTTCAGCAACTGACTTTCGTAACTCGGATAGGCAATAGCTGGTGTCGTTCCACTTTGCAGCATTTCTTTGCCATAGTCTTCGTTGTGCTGCTTGGCGTGACCATCGGTATGAATTTCGTCGTAGTCGACTGAAATCATTTTGCCTCCTTTCATCTCAAAAGTTACTTCGTGCCGGTAACCGTAATCATCGACAGGGCTGGTTCCCTTGTAAATACCGTCCTTTAAGCCTGAAAGAAGCATTGAAAAATGATTTTCATCGCATATTTCTTTGAACGCGGACCGGACTATATTCATGTCGGAACGTTCGATAATCCAGTGTATTTTTTCGAGAACAGCCAATTTTTCAGGATCAGGTGTTGCAGCTCCTGAAGGATAACCACTACCAATAAAACACACAAACAGAAGTACTAAATAATTTTTCATATACAGGTTACGTTTTCGGTAAGTAATTGGGTATGATGCTATGTTTTTTTACTTTTGCCACTCAAATTTAAACCAGCCATGATAAAACCAACCATACTGATTGTTTCCGTTTTATTGACAATTCTTTGCGGAAATTCCCTTACTGCACAAAACATTAAAACCAACGAATCTTCAATCCCGCGACTGGTTGTTGTTCTTTCAGTTGATCAAATGCGTACTGATTACCTCTCGCGCTACTGGAATAAATTTCAGGAAGGTGGATTCAAACGCCTTGTAAACGAAGGCGCCGTTTGCAGTAATGCCCAGCTCGATTTGCATGTTCAGAAAATATCAACTGGAACAGCTACTTTATTTACAGGAGTTTACCCTGCTCAGCATGGTATTGTTAGCGACAGCTGGTACGACCGACTAAAGAAAAAAGAAGTGAACTGTATTGCCGATAGTTACTACATAACCGTTGGAAGCGACTCGAAAGATGGAGAACGCTCGGCTACAAAATTGCTCTCGCCAACACTTGGCGACCTGATGAAGATAAACAATCGCAATAAATCAAAAGTATACAGCGTGGCCATGAACGATGTGAGCGCAGTGCTCTCGGCCGGGCATGCAGCCAATGGGGCCTTCTGGTTCGATACGCAGAATGGCAACATGATTTCCAGTTCATATTACCTCGATATTTTTCCGGAATGGGTGCGCCAGTTTAACGAAAAAGGATATGCCAAAACCTATGCACAGCGCGAATGGAGTACTTTACTTCCTATTTCGGGCTACGAAGAAAGTTTAGCCGACGATTATGTGCTTGAAAAAGGGTTCTTCGACAAATGGAACACCTTCCCGTACAGTATGAAAAAGCTAATGGATAAAGCAGTCAATTACAAATTCCTGAAGACAACTCCATTTGGGAACAACATTATACGCGACTTTGCAACCACACTTATTCTGGCTGAAAACCTTGGTAAAGATGAGTTCCCCGATTTGCTGAACCTCACATTCACTTCTATGGATTACGAAAACAGCTCATTTGGTCCGGCATCCATCGAAATGGAAGACACCTATTTACGACTCGATCAGGACATTGCTTTATTGCTCGACTTCATCGATAAAACAGTAGGCAAAGAAAATACCTTGGTAGTACTTACCTCAACCTGCTCGGCAACTTACCCGGTTGAGTACCTGAAAGAAGAATTCAACATGTCGGTAGGTACCTTCTCTCCCGAAAGTGCAATTGCCTTGCTGAAGTCGTTCCTGAATATTACCTATGGACAGGGCGAATGGATTGAGGTTGTTGGTAATCAGCAAATTTACTTCAATCACGACTTACTTGAGAAGAAAAACATTTCACTTCAGGACATACAGACCAAAACTGCCAATTTCATCAACCAGTTTGAAGGTGTGAAGATTGCCTTACCGTCTACTTCCTTCGAACAGGGTGATTATACCAAAGGACAGCTGGCTGTAATT
>JAJZSZ010000043.1 GCA_021849365.1 Bacteroidota bacterium
CTATGGATTGGATGAATCGTTCAACCCAACACAGGCTGCGCTTGTTGAACCGCTGACTATTGGAACCTACAGTGTTGAATTGGCAAATACTAATTTCGAACACAAAACGGTAGGTATCTTTGGCTGCGGACCAATTGGATTAAGTGTTTTGATGGTTCTGAAATCGACAGCAAATTGTAATATTTATTGCTACGAACCGTTAGAATATCGCCGGCAAAAAGCCTTAGAACTTGGTGCGGGCAAAGCATTCGATCCATTGGAATCGGATGCTTACACTGAAACCGTTTCGGCCGAACCTCTACTGCTCGATGTTGTATTTGATTGCAGTGGCGAGCAAAAAGCCATTGACGATGCCACTAAAATACTGAAGCCGGGAGGCAAACTCATATTAACCGGAATTCCACCTGAAGGAAGATACACCTTTGATATGGATCTGATGCGCCGAAAAGAAATCAGTATTACGAATGTTCGGCGCCAGAATCATTGTGTTGAAAAATCAATTGAGCTGATCAAAAACGGCTTACCTGTTGAACAGATGGTCACTCACCATTTCACTCCCGAAAAAACACAGGAAGCATTCGGAATGGTTGCCGATTATCAGGATGGAGTAATTAAAGCCATGATTAATTTTTCATGATTAATTACTTCTGATAAAATTTGAGAATATAACATGAAGATGTTGCATGAAAGATAGATTTTCATTTATATTCGCCCCAGAAGATTTATTTATTTTTTTTCATATAATTGCACTAAAATATTAATCGATGAATCCAAGTAAACCCAGAGTAATTAAGGATTACGACAAACTAGATCCGGAAATTCAGGAGAAGATCAAACTTGAATATCCAAGTGGGTATAGCGAAAATCTAATCTATTTTACCAACAGAGACGGCAAGCGGGTGAGTGCATTGCCTTTCGAAACAGAGGATAAATATTATCTGGTTCGAATGACTGTTTATGAAGCTGAAAAAATCATTGAAGACGATGATGATTACGATAGCACAGGATCGCTTAAGGATAGCGTGAAGGAAGAGTATGAAGCCAAATATGGCGATGACGATATTCTTGCCGGCACCGACGATGTTGAAGAAGTTGATGATGTGGCCGATGACGACTATGATGACGATGAGTATGATGATGACGATGATGACGGCGGCGCTGACGACGAGGACTAATTCAACACAATAAATCTTCTGACCATTTTCTCGTTATTAATTCCGGTATAGAATCCGGCTTAAAATACTTCAAATCAGGAATGAAAAGCTAAATACTTTCATTCCTGATTTTTTATTTTCTAGAAGTCTAACCTAAGCTGATCGCCCAGATTGGCAAATGTTAACCGATGATATGGTGTTGTCCCGATTTCGCGAACCATTTTACGATGATGCAATGTTGGGTAACCTTTATTTTTAATCCAGTCGTATTGCGGATATTCCTGATGTATGATATCCATAAAATCGTCGCGATACGTTTTAGCCAAAACCGAAGCCGCAGCTATCGGCAAAAATTTGCCATCGCCTTTTACAATACAGGTATGCGAAATTCCGGTGTACGCCTTAAAGCGATTCCCGTCAATCAACAAATGTTCAGGCCTGATTTTTAGCTGATCGACGGCCCGATGCATCGCTAAAAAAGAAGCATTCAGGATATTAATCTTATCAATTTCATGGTTATCCACTATTCCCACGGCATAAGCCAGCGCTTCGGACTCAATTAACGGCCGGAGCTGATAGCGTTGTTTTTCGGTAAGTTTTTTCGAATCGTTGAGTAGCTCATTCTCAAAATATTCAGGAAGAATAACAGCTGCTGCAAACACAGGGCCGGCCAGGCAACCACGCCCAGCCTCATCACATCCTGCCTCTATCCTACCTTCCTGTAAAAATAACTGGAGTTTATTTTTTGTCACAACTTGAAATTTGAAACCTGGAACTTGAAACGTCTTACGTGTTCGCACAAATCTGGATGCTGCCCCAAAGTAATTCGGCAGTTTTATCCCAGCTAAATTTCTCCTTTTGTCTGAACCCCTTTTCAACCAGCGATTCCCGGAGTTCTTTCTCCTGATAAATCCTGATCATGGCATCCTTAATCTGGCTTAACGAGAACGGATCGACATACAGAACTGCATTGCCGCCCACTTCGGGTAAGGATGTTGTATTGGAACAAATAACCGGAACACCGGCATTCATTGCTTCGATAACCGGGATGCCAAACCCCTCGAAATACGGGACAAAAGTAAGTGCAAGCGAGGCTCCCAGTACCCTGTGCAACTCTTCGTTATTGAGCCTTCCTGTAAAAATAACGTCATTTTTGTAACGCATTCCCTCGTAAGTCAGCTCAATATCACTGGTTTTGAACATACTTTCTCCAACGATCACCAGTTTGATGTCCGAATCAACCGATGTACGAAAAGCATCGTAAGCACGCAGCAGCCCGCAAATATTCTTTCGAGGATGAAGCGAGCCGATAAAAAGGAAGTAATCTCTTCCGGCAGAATAAGCAGCCTTTGTTTTGGTGTTTTCTTCATCCGAAGTTGGGGTATACGTTGTATTTACTCCGTTATAAACCACGTCAACCTTGTCGGCTTCAATTTTATAAGTGCGGTTAATGTCTTCTTTCGAGAAATATGAAACCGTTACAATCCGCTTGGCTTTTCGGGCAAACCTCGGGAAAAAGTAATTGTAATATTTGGCCTTGAGCCAGGGCAAATCCTTGGGTCTATGAGCAAAGTTAATATCATGAATAGCAGCCAATTGCCTAACCCTTGTACTCAGAGATAAATAACCATCGGGAGAAAAAAACAAATCAGCTTTATACTTTTTCAAAATTCGCGGAATCTGAAGTTCGAACCAGATGTACCACAAAAATGGATGCCGTGTTGGCGGTGAAAGCACAATCGGAGTAATATTATCGGAAAAAATAAACTCGCTTGCATATGGCCGGTCAAAAATAAACAGAAACTGATGTTCCGGATGTTCAGAGGTTATCCGCGACAAAGTCTCGCGGGTGAACCAACCTATTCCTTCAAGCTTATCGGGCAGCAATAAACGCGTATTTACGGCAATTATCATAGAAATTCGAATTATAATCAAATGTACAAAGTCTGTTTAAAAATTGCTACTTTTGATCCACTTTAATCTAACCAGGAAAAGTTACCCGCTTGAAACGGAAGTTTATTACAAATCTTTTGCTGCTCCTTTTTCTGAATGTTTTAATCAAACCTTTCTGGATATTCGGAATCGACCTCACTGTACAAAACCTAGTGGGCGACGAAAGTTACGGCTTATATTTCTCGCTGCTGAATTTCTCGATGATTCTCAACATTTTGCTCGATCTGGGAATTACCAACTACAACAATAAAAATATTGCCCAACATCGCCAGTTATTGCGAAAACACATCAGCAACATCGTGGGTCTGAAATTTGTGCTGGCAGGCGTTTATGCCCTGATTTGTGTAATAACCGCCCTTATTATTGGCTATAATCACATCCAGTTGCACTTGCTGGCTTTCCTCATCTTAAACCAGTTCCTCATTTCGTTTACGCTATATCTGAGGTCAAACATCAGTGGGTTGCATCTGTTCCGCACCGACAGTCTTTTGTCGGTACTCGACCGAACCTTAATGATCATTATCTGTTCGGTGCTGCTTTTTACCAATGTAACTCAACATCCCTTCAGGATCGAATGGTTTGTATATGCCCAATCAGCAGCATATTTAACGGCCTGTCTGATTACCCTTGGCGTAGTTTTATCGCACACTGGCCACCTGAAATTCTACTTCGATCGCCGTTTTTTCATTGTTTTCCTGAGAAAAAGTTATCCATATGCCTTGTTGATTTTGCTCATGTCGTTCTATAACCGTATCGATTCGGTTATGCTCGAGCGCCTTTTGCCCGACGGAAAAGAACAAGCCGGTATTTATGCCCATGCATTCAGGCTGTACGATGCTGTTTCGATGTTTGGAGCCTTATTTGCCGGATTACTGTTACCGATCTTCGCCCGTATGATCAAGCAAAAGGAAGACATTGGCCCTATGGTTCAATTCTCGTTTTTGCTTCTGTTTGTTCCGGCGGTTATTATTAGTCTTTCTTCCGGCTTTTACGATCAGGAAATCATGACCCTACTGAAATATAGCCACATGGAACTGTCGGCTTCTATTTTCCAGATTCTGATGGTAAGCTTCCTGGGTGTTGCCACCACCTATATTTTTGGAACTCTTTTAACTGCAAATGGTAGTATCAGGCAGCTAAATATTATGGCTATCGCCGGAATGGGAATAAATATCGGGATAAATCTGGTGTTAATACCGCATTGGCAGGCTTTGGGTTCGGCTTGGGCCAGCCTGGTCACCCAACTTTTCACCGCGTTTGCTCAAACCCTGCTGGCTGTGGTTATTTTTAAAATGAACATCAACTATCGCTTAATCGGCAAACTGCTCCTGTTTACAGGGTTTGTTATCGTTGTGGGGTATTTTAGCCTGCAAATAAAAACATGGTATGTGGGATATGCTGCCATGATTGCGGCCAGCCTGCTGTTTGCTTTCGTTACCCGTTTGATTAACCTGAAAGCTTTGGCCGAAATTATTCGAAACGACTAACCATGGGTAAAAAACTGAAACCTGAGGATCTGCTGGATCAAAATGCATTTGAGCTCCTGACCGAAATATCGCATAAGAAACTACGCGAATTCGTTGTTGAGCAGATTTCCGAAGAGAAATTCATCATACGCATTTATTCTATTTATCAGCTTTTGATGGTACTGCTTTTCACTTTTCTCTTTACGCGAGGAATTGTTCTGGCCATTAAAGGTTATTCGGCACTACTGGTTAATATTAGTTGGGCTGTAGCCTTTTCGCTTTCTGCCCTAATCATCATTCATGAGTTGATTCATGCTTTGGCATATCTGCTAACCGGAGCCAGGCGGATTTCTTTTGGCGTAATCCTGAAGAAGTTTGTTTTCTATGCCCTGGCCGATCGTCAGGTGATTGCTCCACGGGCATTTCACGTTGTTGCCCTGGCCCCGTTTGTTATGGTAAAAATGATTTGTATAATCGGCATATTCCTGTTTTTAAACCAGCCTGTCGTGTATTTTTTTCTGAGTGTAATGTGCCTGCACTCACTGTTTTGTGCCGGCGATATAGCCATGCTTGCCTTTTACCGCATTCACCGTGGAAAAGAAATCTATAATTTCGACGATAAAAGTGAAGGGAAAACTTATTTTTACAGCCGAAAATTCAGAACATAAGTTATGACCATTTTTGAAGCTGTTGTTATTGCGGTTGTAGAGGGAATCACCGAATTTCTACCCATTTCCTCAACCGGACACATGATTATTACCGAAGCCCTTTTGGGGATGAACATTGATGAATTTACCAAAGCTTTTACCGTGAATATTCAGTTTGGAGCCATCCTTTCGGTGGTAATTCTATACTGGAAACGGTTCCTGCAAAGCTGGACTTTTTACCAGAAACTTTTTGTGGCATTTTTACCCGCAGCCGTTATTGGATTCCTGGCTGGTGACTTGATCGACAGTCTGCTCGAAAATGTAATGGTGGTTGCTACTACAATGTTGTTGGGCGGAATCCTGTTATTATTTGTCGACAAATGGTTTAACAAGGAAAATCCTGATCAGGAAGTTACTTATCCGAAAGCCCTGAAAATAGGTTTCTGGCAGTGCATTGCGATGATTCCCGGCGTTTCGCGTTCGGCCGCAAGTATCATCGGTGGAATGCAGCAAAAACTGAGCAGAACCAATGCTGCCGAGTTTTCGTTCTTTTTGGCTGTACCTACTATGGCGGCAGCTTCAGGATATAAACTGCTCAAAATCATCTTAGAACCGAATGGAGTAGCCATGCTGAAAGACAATTTAACGACTTTACTGATTGGAAACGCTGTTGCCTTTATTGTGGCCATGATTGCCATCAAAACATTCATAACCTTTTTGCAAAAGCACGGATTTAAAGTATTTGGCTGGTACCGTATTGTGGTTGGTCTGGTACTAATTACCCTATTACTGATGGGTATCGATCTGAAAATTGTATAATAAAAAGGGTTATAAAAGCAAAGGGCTCCGATCTTTTATGATCGGAGCCCTTTTTATATCAGGCAGATAAATTATTGTATTTTATTGATTGCCTTTTTTATCCGGCTAATTGTTTCGTCTTTTCCCAGCAGTTCAAAAATCACAAACAAATCGGGACCGCTGCTCCCTCCTACCAATGCCAGACGGATAGGTACCATCACAGCACCAAAACCCCACTCTTTGGCAGTCATAAATGCTGAAAATGCTTCTTTAACCGCCTCTGCATTCCAATCATTCAATGTTTCAAAAAATTCGGTTATTACCTGCAATTTCTCGCTGGTATCAGCTTTCCATTTCGACTTCACTGTTTTTTCGTCGTAGCTTTCAGGAGCCTGGAAAAAGTAACTCGATTGTGCCCAGAGATCTTTTGCAAATTCGCAACGTTCCTTTATCAACCCAACGACTATTTCCACTTTCTTCGGATCGGCGTCAATTCCTTTTTCTTTTAATTCAGGAATGAACATAGCGGTAAGCTCAGCGGCCGACTTTTGCTGCAGGTAATGACGGTTGAACCATTTGGCCTTCTCCGGATCGAAACGGGCTCCCGATTTGGTGACACGTTCAAGGTCGAAGCTTTCGATCAGCTCGGTAATTGAGAAGAATTCCTGCTCGGTACCCGGGTTCCATCCCAGCAGAGCAAGCATGTTGATAAACGCTTCGGGGAAATAACCGTCTTCGCGATAACCTCTCGATATATCGCCGGTTTCAGGATCTTTCCAGAGTAACGGAAATACTGGAAATCCCATTTTATCGCCATCGCGCTTGCTCAGTTTGCCTTTTCCTTCAGGTTTCAGGATAAGCGGAAGATGCGAAAAACGCGGGCGGGTTTCTGAAATGCCCAGCGATTCGTACAACAAAATGTGCAGCGGCATTGAGGGTAACCACTCTTCGCCACGAATAACATGGGTAATATTCATCAGGTGATCGTCGACCACATTGGCCAGGTGATATGTTGGCATACCATCCGACTTGAACAAAACTTTATCGTCGAGCTGATTGGTATTAAACGACACACGGCCACGAATCAAATCTTCTTCAACAATATCGCGGTTTTCAGGCATTTTAAACCTAATGACATAGGATTCGCCACTTTCGAGGCGCTGGGTTACTTCTTCCGGAGAAAGTGTCAGCGAGTTTTTTAATCCATTGCGGGTATGCAAATCGTATGAGAAAACCTGTTTCTCAGCCTCAGCTTTTTTGCGAAGTTCGTCAAGTTCCTCGGCAGTATCGAATGCGTAGTAGGCACATCCATTCTCGATCAAATGATCAGCATATTTTTTGTACAGCGGCTTTCTTTCGCTCTGGCGGTAAGGACCCAGCTCTCCACCAAATCCAACGCCTTCGTCCGGCACCAGTCCACACCATTTCAACGATTCGATGATGTAATCTTCAGCTCCGGGAACATAACGGTTCTGGTCAGTATCTTCAATTCGTAAAAGGAAATCGCCGCCATGTTTTTTTGCAAACAGATAATTGAATAAAGCGGTACGCACTCCACCCATATGCAGTGGACCTGTAGGACTTGGGGCGAAACGAACCCTCACTTTTCTTTCCATGATTATATGCTGATTAAAATTTCGCGACAAAGATAACATTTCTGACCGTTACGACGAGTTTTTAACCTTTCAAGTAATCCCCGATCCATGTCATTTACCATTCGGAACAAGTCGTTAAATGATATTAACATGATTTTTTTCACCCATAGAAAAAAATGATTTGCAGATAGCCCAATATCCATATCTTTGCCCTTTCATTTTTTTCATTAATTATCTTTAAATCATCGGATGAAACGTTTTTTTGCAATTGTCGCGTTCATCCAGGTTTTAGCGCCTGGAATGGTAAAAGCGGACGAGGGGATGTGGTTGCCAGCTTTGATTGAGAAGCTGAATACCAACCAAATGAGAGAAGAAGGATGCTCGCTTAAGGCTGAAGAAATATACAGCATTAACCATTCAAGTTTAAAGGATGCCGTAGTTGCACTCGATCACGGATCATGCACTGCTGAACTAATTTCTGCTGAAGGTCTGCTCCTTACAAACCATCACTGCGGGTTCGACGAAATTCAGGAACACAGTTCGGTTGACCATGATTACCTCCAAAACGGATTCTGGGCTAAAACAAAAGAAGAAGAATTACCCAATGCCGGAAAAACAGCTTCGTTCCTGATTCGCTTTGAAGATGTTTCAGAGAAAGTACTACCGCAGCTAAACGAGCAAATGAGTGTTGATGAACGCAACCGGAAAATTCGTGAAATATCAGCCGAAATTGAAAAGGAAGCCGTTGGAAATACTCATTACGAAGCCCGCGTTCAGGGCTTGTACAACGACAACCGGTTCTACTTGTTTGTTTACGAAACATTCCGCGATATTCGCCTGGTTGGGGCACCACCTCAATCGATGGGAAAATTTGGCGGCGATACCGATAACTGGATGTGGCCACGCCATACCTGCGATTTCAGCATGTTCCGTATCTACTGCGGAAAAGATGGGAAGCCAGCATCGTATTCAAAAGACAATGTACCTTACAAGCCAAAACACCACCTGCCCATTTCGCTGAAAGGATACCAGAAAGGCGACTTTGCAATGGTTTTGGGTTATCCCGGAACAACCAACCGGTATAAAACTTCATTTGGAATTGAGTACACGATGAATGTAACCAATCCAATCCGCATTCAGGTGCGCGCTGAAAAACAACGCATCATGCAGGAGTTTATGAATACTTCAAGAAAAGCACGAATCATGTATTCGGCTAAATATGCCCGCAGTTCGAATTACTATAAATATAGCATCGGACAAAATCAGGGACTTCAGCGCCTGAACGTTTTGGAAAGTAAAAGGCAGCTGGAAGCTAAATTTACACAATGGGTAAATGCTGATGCGCAGCGAAAAACCAAATATGGTGAAGCCCTGAACCTGATTGCCGATTCGTATAAAAACCTTGACGACGAAAAAGCCTTCGAATACATGGTTGAATCGATGGTTCGCGGACCTGAAATCTTTTACTTTGCTTACCGCACACGACCGTTGTACGATGCTTTAAAATCAGATAAAAATTCGGAACATGTAAGCCTGGCAAGCGAACGCGTAAAAAGCGGATTGGATGAATTCTTCAAAGACTATGACTCGGAAACCGACCAGAAAATAGCTGCTGCACTCTTCCGTCTTTACCAGGAAAACGTTGCACCGCAATATCATCCGCCTTTCTTTAAAACTGTAAAATCGAAATACGGAAACGACTTCGAAAAATATACCAAAGAGTTATATGCAAAATCGGTATTCGGCAGCCAGGACCGGTTGGTTCGTTTCTTCGAATCGCCTAAAGCCAAAGTACTCGAAAGTGACCCGATCTTCCAGGCATCACTCGAAATATTCCGCATGATGGGGTTAATTGGCGATGAAACCGGCAAAACAACCGAAGCCCTCGAAAAAGGAAACCGTTTATTTGTTGGTGGACTCATGGAAATGGAAAACGATAAGAATTTCTATCCCGATGCCAACTCGAGCATGCGTTTAACCTATGGAACTGTTGGCGACTACGTTCCGCGCGACGCCGTTAAGTACGACTATTTCACAACGTTGAAAGGTTATATCGAAAAAGAAATTCCGGGCGACGATGAGTTTGATGTGCCTGCCAAGTTGAAAGAACTATATTACAAGAAAGATTTTGGCCGCTATGCCGATGCTGATGGAAATCTTCGCACTTGTTTTTTAACCAACAACGACATTACCGGAGGAAACTCGGGAAGTCCGGTAATTAACGGCAAAGGTGAACTGATTGGTGTTGCCTTCGACGGCAACTGGGAAGCCATGAGTGGCGATATCGCTTTCGAAAACGATTTGCAGAAATGTATCAATGTTGATATTAGATTTGTACTTTGGACCATCGACAAAATGGGTGGTGCTCAGAATCTTATCGATGAAATGACCATTTTAGATTAAGCTTTTATTTCATAATAACTGAAAGACCCGTACTTTTGCGGGTCTTTTGGTTTACAGAAACCACATAAAAACAAGAGCAAAACTTAATACGCCTGAATTTTGAACATTACCATTTATACTGATGGCGCAGCACGCGGCAATCCGGGACCCGGTGGTTACGGAGTTGTTCTCCTTGCCGGTCAGCTCCGGAAAGAGTTATCGGAAGGATTTGAGCTTACCACCAACAACCGTATGGAATTGCTTGCCGTGATTGTGGCTCTCGAAACGCTGAAGATCGAAAATTCGCAGGTCACCATTTACACCGACTCGAAATATGTGGTTGATGCCGTAGAAAAAGGCTGGATTTGGAATTGGGTAAAAACGAGGTTCAAAGGAAAGAAGAACGAAGATCTTTGGATGCGCTTTCTGAAAATTTACCCCAAACATCAGGTGAAATTCATTTGGGTTAAAGGTCATGCCAATATTCCGGAGAACGAACGTTGCGACCAATTGGCAGTTGCCGCCTCGATGCAACCCGTGCTGAAAAAAGACAACGGATACCTTGCCAGCCTCGGATAAATGTTCGGCTTATTTTTCGAACCAAAACACTATTTTTACAACTCAAAAGCAAACTGAATGAACGCCCTGTACACACTTTCAATTCATTTATATTCATTGCTGATCAGGCTAACTGCTCCATTCAACATCAAAGCCAGGCAAATCAGTCAGGGGCGTCAGAAAACTTTTCAGGAATTGAGTGCAAAAATCAGGCACGACAAGCCAATCGTTTGGGTACACTGTGCTTCGCTGGGCGAATTTGAGCAAGGACGACCAGTGATTGAAGCTATCCGCAAAGATCATCCCGGGCACCAGATTTTGCTGACCTTCTTTTCTCCTTCCGGATACGAAATCAGGAAAAACTATGATTTAGCCGATTACATCTGTTACCTGCCGGCCGACACTAAACGAAACGCACGCAAACTGCTCGACTTAGTGAAACCCGAAATAGTTTTCTTTGTAAAATACGAGTTCTGGCACTACTACCTCAACGAATTAAAAAGAAGAAATATTCCGCTGTACCTGGTTTCGGCCATCTTCCGCGAAAATCAACAATTTTTCAGAGATACTCCGTGGGGAAAATGGTACCGCCAAATGCTCTTTTGTTTTGAGCACTTTTTTGTGCAGGACGAGCATTCAATCGAATTGCTTAACCAAATCGGGATTAAAAATGTAACCCGTGCCGGCGATACCCGTTTTGACCGCGTAGCCGAAATTGCTCGAAACGGAAAACATTTACCTTTAGTCGAAAAATTCAAAGGAAACAGCTTATTGGTTGTTGCCGGAAGCACCTGGAAACCCGATGAAGAGTTGCTGGCAGAGTATATTCTTAGTCATCCGGAAACTAAATTCATCATTGCACCACACGAAACAAAACGGGCCAATATCGACCGGTTGATAAACCTGTTGAAAACCACGATTATTTGTTACACAGAAGCCACCGACGAAACGGTTATGAACAAGCAGGTAATGATTGTTGATACCATCGGGGTATTGTCGTCGATCTACCGTTATGCCGATTTAGCTTATATCGGGGGCGGTTTTGGAGTGGGCATACACAACACTCTCGAAGCTGCTATTTTTGGTATGCCCATCGTTTTCGGCCCTAATTACCTCAAGTTTAATGAGGCCACCAGCATGGTGAAACTGGGAGTTGCTTTTCCGGTAAGCGATTCCGATTCGGTAAACAAACTATTGCAACAATTACTTTCTGATACAGAAAAACGGAATTTGATCGCGTTAGAATGTACCAAATTCACCGAACAAAATTTGGGTGCCACTCAAATTATCTTGAACAAAGTTTTCAACAGACAATAAATCCTTCGCCCAATATTGTCTGCCCGACAACAACATTATATAAACCACTTACATTCAGTTCATTTCCTGAAAAATCAAACCCATAAGTTTGAATTTTAATTTATCTTTTTGGGAACTTTTTTCATTTTCAAAAAACACAAAACACTTATAATCAAACTACTAACATTTAAAAGTTGATAACTTTTGTCAACTTTTATAAAATTCATATTCATTTTTTTAAACCTAGGTCTTATCTTGCATACAGCAAAAAGAAACAAAATGTGCAGGCTTACTACCGCACGTTAGCAACCGATTATCTATTATTAAAGCTCAAAATTTTTTGGAATATGACATTTAAAAACGTGGCAGTCGAGCCCCAAACAGAAAAAAGAACGTACTCCCAGGACGAAGCATATGAAGCCTCGTTGGAATATTTCAAGGGAGATGACCTTGCTGCAAGGGTCTGGGTAAACAAGTATGCGTTGAAGGATTCGTTCGGACATTTGTACGAACAAACTCCGGATGATATGCACAGGCGACTCGCGTCAGAAATTGCAAGAATCGAGAAGAACTATGAAAATCCGATGACCGAAGAGGAGATTTTTGCGCTTCTGAAAGACTTTAAATACATCGTTCCGCAAGGTGGTCCAATGACCGGTATCGGCAACGACTACCAGATTGCTTCACTCTCCAATTGTTTCGTGATTGGAAATGAAGGAAACTCCGATTCGTACGGAGGTATCATGAAAATAGATCAGGAACAGGTACAACTGATGAAACGCCGCGGTGGTGTTGGACACGATCTTTCTCACATCCGTCCGAAAGGTTCGCCGGTTAAAAACTCCGCGTTGACCTCAACAGGTATTGTTCCGTTCATGGAGCGCTACTCAAATTCGACACGCGAAGTGGCTCAGGATGGCCGCCGTGGTGCTCTTATGCTGTCAGTATCAATCAAGCATCCTGATGCTGAATCGTTTATCGATGCCAAACTGGAACAAGGTAAAGTTACCGGCGCTAACGTTTCGGTTAAAATCCATGATGATTTTATGCGCTCGGTCGAGAAAGGTGAAAAATACATGACCCAATACCCGATCGACGCCAAAACACCAAAATACACCAAAGAAATTGATGCAAACAGCCTTTGGGAAAAGATTGTTTACAATGCCTGGAAATCAGCAGAACCGGGAATCCTTTTCTGGGATACGATTATTAAAGAATCGGTACCTGATTGTTATGCCGATTTGGGATACAAAACCGTATCGACCAATCCTTGCGGCGAAATTCCTTTGTGTCCGTACGATAGCTGCCGTTTAATTGCAGTAAACCTTTTCTCATATGTCGAAAATCCGTTCACTTCGAAGGCCCGCTTCAACTTCGACTTGTTCAAAAAGCATGTTCAGGTTGCACAGCGTATGATGGACGACATTATCGACCTCGAACTGGAAAAAATCGACGGAATTCTCCAAAAGATTGATGAAGATCCTGAAAACGACGACATTAAGCACATTGAACGTTCGATGTGGCTGAAAATACAGACCAAAGCCAAAGAAGGACGCCGTACTGGTGTTGGTATTACTGCCGAAGGCGATATGCTTGCCGCTCTTGGCCTGCGCTACGGAAGCGACGATGCTACCGATTTCAGCGAAGAAATCCACAAAACCGTTGCCCTTGAAGCCTACCGTTCGTCGGTAATCATGGCCAAAGAACGTGGTGCCTTCAAAATTTATAGTGCTGAGCGCGAAAAAAATAACCCGATGATTAAACGTTTGCGCGCTACCGACGAACAATTGTATCAGGACATGGTAAAATACGGTCGCCGCAACATCGCGCTTTTGACCATCGCACCAACCGGAACCACAAGTTTGATGACTCAGACCACTTCAGGAATCGAACCGGTTTTCATGCCAATTTACAAACGTCGCCGGAAAGTTAATCCGAACGACAAAAACGTAAAAGTTGACTTTGTTGACGAAGTTGGCGACTCGTGGGAAGAGTATGTAGTGGTTCATCACAAATTTGAGGATTGGATGGCCGCAAACGGATTGCAGCTAAAGAAAAATATGTCACAGGAAGATTTAGACGAACTTCTGGCGCAGTCTCCATACTATAAAGCTACTTCGAATGACGTGGATTGGGTTGCCAAAGTGCGCATGCAGGGACGTATCCAGAAATGGGTTGACCATTCAATCAGCGTAACCATAAACCTGCCCGCTGATGTAGATGAAGAATTGGTTGGACAACTCTACTTTGAAGCCTGGAAGAGCGGATGTAAAGGAGTAACTGTTTATCGCGACGGTTCCCGCTCTGGCGTTCTGATTTCGAACAAGAAAGAAGATGAAGGCAAAGAAAAAGAGAAAGAAGAAAAGAAAGACAGCATCTTCCCAACCAAGCGCCCAATTGAGCTGGATGCCGATGTAGTTCGTTTCCAGAATGCCAAAGACAAATGGGTAGCTTTTATCGGAACAATCGACGGACGCCCATACGAAATCTTTACCGGGCTTTCTGACGACGAAGACGGAATTCTGCTGCCACGCTCGATCGTTAGCGGAAAAATTATCAAAAGCATTGCTCCCGACGGAACAAAACGCTACGATTTCCAATACACCAACAAACACGGTTACCGCACAACCATCGAAGGGTTGTCGTACAAATTCAACCCGGTATTCTGGAACTACGCCAAACTTATTTCAGGAGTTTTGCGCCACGGAATGCCAATTCATAAAGTAGTTGACACGGTAACCAGTCTGCAGTTCGACAATGACACCATTAACAGCTGGAAAGCCGGTGTTGCCCGTGCCCTGAAGAAATATGTTCCGGACGGAACTGTTGCCGAAGGCGCTGTTTGCGGCGAATGCGGATCGAAGAACGTAACCTACCAGGAAGGTTGCTTAATTTGTCCCGACTGCGGAACTTCAAAATGCGGATAGTTCTAATCAATCCAATTACCTTATTCAAAAAAACACAATCACGAGGGGCTGCTTCAAAAAGGCAGCCTCTTTTACATTGCAGAAGAACAATCAACTAACAACTTAAATCACAAAAAATTACACAAATGAAAACATTAAAGCTGGCGCTTGTCCTTTTATCGGTACTGCTGACAAGCATGACTTTCGCTCAGGATTGGGCAAACACCGCAAGGTTTAAAGATGAGAATGCCAAATTAACACCACCGGCCAAAGGCGAAAACCGGGTTGTTTTTATGGGTAATTCAATTACCGAAGGATGGATCAGGACACACCCTGACTTTTTTGCCGGGAAACCCTATGTAAACCGCGGCATAAGCGGACAAACCACACCACAAATGCTGGTTCGTTTCCGTCCCGATGTCATTAACCTGAAACCAGCGCTTGTTGTAATCCTTGCCGGAACCAACGACATTGCCGGAAACACAGGCCCATCAACTTTGGAAATGATCATGGACAACCTGATTTCGATGGCCGAACTAGCCAAAGCCAATAACATTAAAGTTGTTCTAAGCTCGGTATTGCCCGCCTTCGATTATCCCTGGAAACCCGGAATAGAACCGGCAATGAAGATTGTCAAACTCAATGAAATGATTAAAAAATACGCCGATGACCATGGAATCGTTTACATCGACTATTTTTCTTCTATGGCTGATGAGCGCAACGGACTGAAGAAAGAATTATCGGGCGACGGCGTTCACCCGAACGATGCCGGCTACAAAGTGATGGAACCACTTGTTGAAGCCGCCATAAAAAAAGCACTCAATCAGAAATAAAAAACACACTGTTTGAATATATAAGAGACTGACTCGAAAGAGCTCAGTCTCTTTTGCATTCTGGATATATACCGATGTAAATTTTTGTAAACAGGCTACAACTGATCAACCATTCGCGGCTACAAACGTTAGTTTGCTAATAGCTGATTTGGCGAGTGAGTAATTTATACCAAGAATTCATTAATTCCCATTTCTCTGATGAGTGTCTCCAACTTCAAATATGAGCTTTTCTTTGAACTATCGCCCGACTTGCTATGCATAGCTGGATACGACGGATATTTCAAAAAGATAAATGCGGCAGTTTCCAACCTTCTGGGTTATTCAATGGAAGAACTGTACGCTCGCCCCATAAATGATTTTGTTTTTTGTGCCGATAAACGCGCAACTCAACAGGCCCGTAACGAATTGACCAAATCGAAAACACTGTTCAACTTCGAGAACCGCTACGTGAAGAAAAATGGTGAAATTGTTTGGCTGTCGTGGACTTCACTGCCCGTCGAGAGTGATCAACTGGTTTTTGCCATTGCTAAAGATATTACTCACATCAAACGTCAGGAAGCCGACCGAAGCTCGCTGCTAACCAACCTGACCAATGTAAATGAGGACCTGCGGCAACTGACTTACACCACTTCACACGATTTGCGTTCGCCGGTAAACAACCTGCTGGCAGTGCTCGATTTACTCGACTTTTCGAAAATAAACGACAATGAAGCCGCCGAACTGATCAGGATTGTAAAAATGTCGGGTGAATACCTGAAAGAAACGCTTGATAATTACGTGGATGCACTAAGTGAAAAACATCAAGAGTTGGCCAGCCTCGAAGATGTTGAACTGCAGGAAAGTCTGGACAATGTGCTGAAATCGATCTGTTCACTGGTCGAAACCTCGAAAGCTACCATTCATGCCGACTTTTCAAATACCGGCAAAATCAGGTTTAACAAAAACTACATGGAAAGTGTATTTCTGAATCTGCTGACCAATTCAATCAAATATGCCAGTCCCGACCGGCTGCCGGTCATCCATATCCGTTCTGAAACAGTAAATGGAACAGATCGGTTAACCTTCTCGGATAACGGACTTGGATTTGATATGGAAAAGGTAAAAGACAAAATTTTCGGCTTACACCAAAAGTTTCATAACCACAAGGATAGTAAGGGCATTGGTCTTTACCTGGTACACAACCACATCACCAGCCTGGCCGGAAAAATCACCGTCGAGAGCCAGGAAAACGTAGGAACTACCTTTACAATGACATTTCGGAAGTAACGTTCAGGTCAATTAGTAATTCATATTTCTTGTATTAAAAATCACCTATCAGTTTTACTTTTCAGGCAAATCTATTATCTTGTTTGGGCACTATTGATTAAATGGCTGTCATGAAAACAATTAAACAATGATCTCGGAAAGTAGCCTTGAAAAACTGAAAATTCTGGCCGGAGCCGCCAAGTACGACGTATCGTGCGCATCGAGCGGCACCAAACGAAGTAATACCCCGGGAGGAATCGGAAATGCCACTGCATGGGGCATCTGCCACAGTTTTGCCGAAGATGGCCGCTGCATCTCGCTCCTGAAAATCATGCTGAGCAATTACTGCATTTACGATTGTGCCTATTGCTACAACCGCAAAAGCAACGACATTCCGCGCACTTCGTTCACTCCCGACGAAATTGCCAGCCTAACCATTGAATTTTACCGACGCAATTACATCGAAGGACTTTTCCTGAGTTCAGGAGTTTTAGTTAACCCTGACCACACTATGGAACGAATGGTTTTGGTGGCCAAAAAACTGCGTACTGAGCACAGGTACAACGGCTACATTCACCTGAAAACCATCCCGGGAGCCAGTCAGCAACTCATTGCCGACGCCGGGCGCTGGGCCGACCGCTTGAGTGTGAATATTGAAATTCCGACCGAAAATAACCTGAAGATTCTGGCTCCGGATAAAGACTTCAAAAGCGTTTTGGAGCCCATGAAAATCATCTCAACCGGAATTATTGAATCGAAAGAAGAACGCCGGACCCACCGGAATGCGCCGCTTTTCAGTCCTTCGGGGCAAAGTACTCAATTGATTGTTGGGGCTACAAACGATACCGATCACACCATTCTGAAACTGTCGTCGGCCCTGTACACTCGCCGCGACCTGAAGCGGGTTTATTATTCGGGTTATATTCCTGTTAATAGTTACGACAGCCGTCTGCCAGCCTTGAGCGCTCCACCGCTCCGCCGCGAGCACCGCCTCTACCAGGCCGACTGGCTGATGCGTTTTTATGGTTTCCGAAGTAACGAGATTGTGAATGAGGAAAACCCGAACCTCGATCTGGAACTCGACCCGAAAGTAACCTGGGCGCTGCGTAATCCACATTTGTTCCCGGTTGATGTAAACACTGCCGATCCGTTAATGTTGCTGCGGATTCCGGGCGTTGGCACCAAATCGGTTCAACTCATTTTGATGGCCCGAAAGCACAACCGGCTCAACTCGTCGCACCTGAAAAAGATGGGTGTGGTGATGAAACGTGCACAGTTTTTTATTACCTGCAACGAGCTGCGGTCAAGAAATGTTCAGGATTTGAGGCCCGAAATTGTTCGCCAGCTTTTGCTCGATAAAAAGCCGGTTTCGGGCGATTCAGCCATTCAATTGAAGATGTTTTACCAAACAATGCCGGCACTACGATAAAAGTTGGAAATTCGATATTGAATATTGGTTATTGGAACTTCAGAAAAATTTCCAATGTCGAATTTCCAATGTCGAATAATCAATTAACGATTTTGTACACTATATGAACGTCTTCTCATTCGACAATACTTTTGAAGGGTTACTAACGCTGGTTTTCGAGTGTTACAATCGAAGGCAGTTTCCCGATCAAATACTTTCAGGAGAAGGAAGTCAAGGCTTTTTATTCACTTCAACCATCGACATTGTTACCAATGACCAAAAGGCTGAGAGGGTTTGGAACGGGATTGTTCAGCGCACTTCAGAAGACAATGCGCACCGCATTTACCGCGTTTTTCTGGCTGGTCTGCCAGATACACCCATGTTGCTGGTAAAATACATGAGATTAATGATTGATTCAACAAAAAACGAAGAATCCAATTTTTCAGAACCGGTTGTAGTTGAAGTCCACAAGCTCCATCAGAAGGTTTGTCGCGAAGCGCAGCGCATACACATGTTCACCCGATTTCAGAAAACTGTTGAGGGCAGCTATTATGCCTCGTATGCACCCATGTACGACGTGCTTCCGCTGTGCATTCCGCATTTTCAGGACCGATTTGCCGACCAACCGTGGATTATTTACGACCTGAAGCGCAACTACGGATTTATGTACGACCTGAAAACCGTAACCCGCATCGTTTTCGACGATCTGAAAGTGAACTCGCAAAACGGGCAGTTACATGCTTCGTTGCTGGCTGAAGATGAAAAGCTGTTTCAAAGGCTGTGGAAACAGTATTTCAAAAGCATTTGTATTGAGGAACGCAGGAACGACAAGGTTCACCGGCAGTTTTTGCCCCGACGTTTCTGGAAATATCTTCCGGAAAAAGGAATTCTTTAAAACAGGAACGACAAAGCTTCCCGGGAACCGGCATGCCGTGATAAAATATTCGACAAAATCACCTCAGTCATATCCGGAAAATTAATCTGGAGAGGCTCGGACTGGTCAATCCATCGGCGTAATTCCTGCTCTGATCCGGCAAAATGATCGAGAACGGTTATACCCATCGACTTCAGAAATGCGGCGTTGCAGTATTGCTCGTACTGCCTTTTCATCGGGATTACGCAAAGTTTTTTGCCCATAAAAATGGCTTCAGCCGGACCTTCAAAGCCGGCAGTAGAAACCAAACCGGTACAACTCAAAAAGCTTTTTGTAAAGCCGTCGAGCGAAACAGGCCTAAAATGAATGTTGCCAACTGTATATTCGGTTTTTGAATGAGA
>JAJZSZ010000441.1 GCA_021849365.1 Bacteroidota bacterium
ACACCCCCACTCTAAATTTTTTGATCATGAAACATACGGTACACAGGGCTGGATGCAGGGGACATGTTGATCACGGGTGGCTTAATACCTGGCATACATTTAGTTTTGCCAGTTATTATAATCCCGACAGGATGCATTTCGGGGCATTACGTGTGCTCAATGACGATACTGTTCAGGCAGGAATGGGTTTTGGAACTCACCCACACGATAACATGGAAATTATTACCATTGTGCTCGAGGGAGAGCTCGAACATCGCGATAGTATGGGCAATGGCTCGGTTATCAGGCCGGGCGAGGTTCAGGTGATGTCGGCCGGAACAGGTATTCAGCATTCCGAATTTAATCACTCCCCAAAAAACGAAGTGAGTTTTTTGCAGATTTGGGTCTTTCCAGATACCAAAAATGTGGAACCGCGATACGATCAGGCCCAGTTTCTGGAGGAAGAAATGATTGGGAAATGGCGGACAGTTGTATCGCCCGATGGCGCCGGAGAAACCCTTTGGATTCATCAGCAAGCTTGGTTTTCACTTGGCGTTTTTGGTGCAGGTTCGTCTACAGGCTATCAATCACGAAAATCTGATGACGGAGTTTACTTATTCCTGATTTCAGGAGAAATTGAGATTGGATCTGAAACCCTCAGCCAGCGCGACGGATTGTGCATTGAGCAAATTGACGGCACAATTGATATGAAAATAATGAAAGATTCGAAAATACTTGTGATGGAAGTTCCGTTATAGGTTCGAAGAGTTTGACGTAAAAGGCATTTGACTAATTACGGATGACTTTGACAATAGCTTTTCTAGAGAAACAAAAAGGCAAAAGTAACGATCGCGTTATTCTTTTGCCTTTTTACTTTTTACACGATTGCCCTTTATGGCCATATTTCCGAGATACTTTCCTTAATTGGGTCGATTCGTACCAGGCTGACTTTAAAGTCGGTTAATTCGCGCCCTTTTACCTCGAAAACAGCCTTGAAATTTGGTGTCGATTTATCTGAAAACCCTCCGCTTTGCTCATCAGTGAGGTATTTCATGGCCGCAATGTTGCCAAGGTCGTCGTCTGATAGCAGAAACAGAACTTTGCGCTTGTCGGCAGTGCAAAAATGGACCAGGCTCGAATATTCGTGGTTGAGGTAATTGTCGTGCCGGTTGTCGAAAAATAGCGTGCTGTCGGCCGTCTGGTAAGTAAACGATGCGTGTTCAAGGTCGTATTTCAAGCCGGCTTTTTCAAGTGTTGGTTTCAGGAACCGCAAAGTTTTTACCGATCCAATAAATATCAGGTGTTTATTTCGTGTGTCTTCCCATTTCAGTTGCGACGAGTATTTCATTTCCACTTGAGCCACACCTCCGCCAAACATGTTCATAAGTCGGAATAAGCCGATTGGTGCCTGACGGTTAATGTATGTGGTGTTGTTTTTCCTGATCTTACCGATTGCCTCCGGGTGTATTTTCAGGTAAGCATCCAGATCCTCATCTGAATTAATGCGTGTATCGCGTGACGAGCCTAAACGACCTGTCGCGACAGAGTCCGTAAAGAAATAATGGTCTCCTAAAACAATCAGAACAGGGTAATCTGGCTTCAGAAAACCTTTCCAGATAGCTTGTTTTGGCTGACGAAATTTGTCATTATTTAGGAGTAAAATAAAGGAAAAAACTACCAGTAAAAATCCAGAAATGAAAAGTGCAAGACTGTATTTTTCGAGCGATCGCCTGAATGATTTATAGGTTAAAAATTTGAACTCAACCTGGTATTTTCCCTTTGGAATTTCGAGAATAACGGTATCGTCTTTCCCCTCGTTTTGGTAGTATTCTTTCAGTTTGTTCCGCAGATTCAGAATATAAACCCGAACGTTTAGCTCCTTATCCAGATCAGCTTTTTTCCCAAAAACATCGAGAGCTATTTGCTGTTCCTTGGGCGTTTCACCCTTTAACGAGCAATTTACGAGATAATTTAGCAGGTCTTTGTACACTCCCGGTTTCGAGAAAGTTTTGCTATTCAGCAACTTCTCCAGCGTTTGTGATATCTTCCGGTGATCGGTCATTAAATCGTTCTGTATGAGTACCGTTATTAAATTTCTTTACGCCAATATTACGCAATAAACTTCAAAATTTTTATAATTTTAGAAATCCATCCTTACATTGAGTCGAAATATCTAAAAACCGTAAACATTAAACTGATGAAGACATTTTGGATTACAGCCTTTGCTCTTTTTATGGCTGTTACTGTTACTCAAGCATCGAAAAAGGAAAAGGTTTCATTTAAAAATGACGACGCTGGTAAAAAAGTAGAAGTTTACCTCAGCGGAAAGCTTTTCACAGCCTACATTTACCCCGAAAACATGGAAAAGCAGTCGCTTTATCCGATTATTACTTCCTCCGGAAAATTTATTACCCGTGGTTATCCGCTAAATCCGAGACCTTTCGAACGGACTGATCATCCGCATCACGTTGGGTTGTGGTTCAATTTTGGAAGTGTCAACGGCCTCGATTTCTGGAACAATTCATTTGCGATCAAACCTGATGACAAACCAAAATATGGGGCCATCAAATTCAGGAAAATTGTAAGCGAAAATCCGGCAAAAGGAACGCTGGTAACCAATGCCGACTGGGTTGATGTAAAAGACAATGTGCTTTTGAACGAAGAAGCCACCTATATTTTTGAAGGCGATGGAGCTACCCGTTCGATTACCCGAATTACCAAATTAACAGCCAAACAGGAAGTAACTTTCGAGGAAAATAAAGAAGGTTTGATTGGTCTGCGTGTTGACCGTACGTTTGAAGAACCAGCTACAAAACCTGAAACATTTCTGGATGCCAACGGCATCGAAACCAAAGTTCCGGTGTTGAATAACGATGGAGTTAACGGTGTTTACCGAAATGCTGAAGGTGTGAAGGGCGGCGATGTGTGGAGCAAACGCAGTCCTTGGGTTGCACTTCGTGGTGTGAAAGACGGCGAAGCCATAACCATTGCTATTCTCGACAATAAGGCCAATCCGAATTATCCGGCATGGTCGCATGCCCGCGGATATGGCTTGTTTGCCACCAACAACCTTGGCGGACGGGTTTTCGATAAGAATGCCGCTGAAGTTAAAATCGTGCTGAAACCAGGTGAAACCATCACCTTTAAACACAAAATCGTGATTGGCGGCGACCTGAGTGATGCCACGCTAAATGAGCTTTCAAAAAATTTTAAATAACCAACATAAACGAATCAACTTATGGAAAATAATTCAAGAAGAAATTTCCTGAAAACAGCGGCTTCCGGAGCAGTTGTTGCAGCAGTTACTCCAACTGCATTTGCTAAAGATCCGGTTAAAAAGCCAACCATTGTTTCACCAACCGTAAAGGGAGCCAACGATCGCCTTCGGGTGGCTGTACTTGGTATTAATGGACGCGGCAAAACGCATATCGAAGTCATTATGGGATTGGCCGAGAAAGCCAATGTTGAACTGGTTTGCCTGAGCGATCCTGATCTGAATATTCTTCAGGAACGTGCAGCCGAATTCGAAAAGAAATATGGCCGGAAAATTGCCATCGAGCAGGATTTCCGCAAAGTATATGAAGACAAAACGATTGATGCTGTGACATTGGCTACCCCCAACCACTGGCACGCGCTTCAAACGGTTTGGGCTTGTAGATCGGAA
>JAJZSZ010000442.1 GCA_021849365.1 Bacteroidota bacterium
TAAAACTTTTAAATCGATCAAAATTGGTAAAATCGAATTAATTGATGCCAGCTACGATTTTTACAATTTATTGGGCGATACCCAAAAGCTTTCGAATGCCGAGGATATTACCATCGGAGTTTTGAATTTTTATACCGACTCACTGCTCCTGCCCGATCAGGCGCGATTATTTGATGCCAGCGACATTTACCTGCGGATGCAAAAATATCAAAACAAACTGGCCGACAGTATTCACGTGATCAATGCCGAGAGTATTACCTATTCTTTGAAACGCTCGGTTATTGAAGCCAAAAACTTTGAGCTTAAACCTGCCAACAACCTAATTCAGGAAAAAAGCAAATACTATTTTTTTGTTCCCCGTGTCAGAATTACAACTTCGCGCATCAAAGACTTTTATCGCTACAATTCCATTTCCATCGATTCATTGACCCTAACCGACGCCAAAATCAAATACTGGCCGGCGCAGAAAAAGATTCCTGCCAGTGGTGAGACTGTCGATGAGTTTAACCTGAATGACCTGATTAAAGATGAATTTTCGGGTGTAACAATTCAGGATTTCAAGCTGGAGAATGCCCATATTGGGCTTTTCAATCTGCAATCCGACTCGGTAAGTAAGCAGGAACTCAACAAAATAACACTTTCCCTGCACGATTTTCGGCTCGACTCTGTTGCACAAAACGATACCAGCCGTGTTTTTTATGCCCGAGCCATTGATTTTGCTGCTGCCGACTATAAACTTACGTTGGGCGATAATCTTCATCAGGTTAAAGCCGGGAATTTAAAACTTTCAACCCGTGAAAAATCGGTTATCGTAAAGAACATCCTTATTTTTCCCTCCGACAAAAAAACTTCAAACCTGAAAAATACGATTGAGGCCAATTGCGACAGCGTGAGGCTCGACCTGTTCGATTTCAAAAAAGCATTCCATCAGAAACGATTTGCATTTCAGCGCATAAACCTTTTTAACCCGGAAGTTAAGCTCACTCAAAACATAGTATCGGTAAAAAACGCCAAATCTGAAAATAACAGTTTCGTGTACGAGTTGATTTCAGGCTATGTAAAAGGTGTTTATGCCGATAAGGTTGTGGTTCAGAAGGGAAAAGTTCAGTTAATAAATAAAACTGGCATCATTCAAACCGGGAACATAGAATCGGCAGTTAAGTTGCAGTTGAGCGGGTTCGCCCTCGACGAAGTAAGCGTAAAACGAACCGACCGTCTGTTCTATGCTAACCAGATTGAGCTCAATTTCGATAATTACCAAATGCATCTTGCTGATCAGCTGCATAAATTGACCATTGAAAACCTGAGTATTTCGACTCGAAAGAAACTGGCGACCTTGCAAAATCTGCACCTCTTCCCTATCTCGAAAGAAAAAATGGAAGAATTGCTTAAGCAATACAATCGGTCAGAATTGTACGAATTTACGGTGCCCACGCTGTCACTTACGAATGCCGATTTTCACAATGCTTTTTTCAACAAGAAATTGTCGGTTGACACCTTAAATATCTCAAATCCGCAAATCTATTACGAGAATTTTGCCTTGCTGAAACAACTAAAACCCAAAGCCGATTTCGAAGATTTATTCAGGTTAATGTCAAATTATCTTGACGACATACATGTAAACACGCTCGAAATTCCGGAAGGTTCCATCCGCTTGATTAATCACAGCAAAAAAGACAAGACCATTTCGTTCGATAACCGTTTTCACCTGAAGCTTGAAAACATGCAGATAAATGAAGAACAGTTTAATCAAAAACGACTGCTTTTTTCGGAGAATGTCGAATTTTCGGTACGCGACCACCTGATCAGGCTTTCGGACAATGTACACGTGCTTAAAGCCGGAGAAATAGGCTTTTCAACCCGGAAACAGGAAGTGTTTGTTACCAATGCCAAACTTTATCCTGAGCCAACAAGTAAGGATTTCTCGGCAATTGCATGGAACATTCAGCTTTCAATTCCTGAAATCCGCATTAAGGGAATCGATATGGAAGATGTTTATTTCGACAGAAATATTAATGCTGAAAATCTGCTTATTACCTCGCCTGACATAAAGCTTTATCAGAAGCTAAAATCGACTCAAAAGAAGGAAATAAAGGAAGTTTCGGTTCCGCTACCCAAAGAAATTGAAGCAATTACAATTAGAAACTTCACCTTGAACGACGGATCGCTGAAAGTATTCTCCGAAATTGGAACTAAGCCATACCTGTTGGTTCAGTCCGACATAAAAATGAATGCAAAGAACATTTTTATTCAAAAGAATTATACCACCGGAAGGCCTGAGTTTAAAAAGGGCGAATATACCAGCAACCTGATTCAATTTAAATTTACGCCGAAAGACAAAAACCAGCAATTCAGCATTGACGAGCTTATTTTCTCGACCAGTGAGCGACAAATTCTGGCAAAAAATCTGGTGATGAAACCAAAGTCGAAAAACAACAAACTGGATCAGTTTGATTTGCAGATTCCTAGTTTGGCAATGAATGGCTTCGACATGGATAATGCTTATAAAAACGATTTGTTTTCGTTTGAATCGATAGTAGTTGAAAAACCTGTTCTTCAGATTTTTAATAACACGAAGGATTCGGTAAAATTCAATCCTTACAAGGTAAACCTCTATCCTCATTTCGAGAGTTTTGCCGATATTTTTCTATCAAAAAAGCTGAATATAAACAACGCATCAGTTACCGTTTTTCAGGGTAGTCAGAAGAAATTTCAGGAAAATGTCAGTTTGAACCTCTCCAAAATCCGGATCGACAATAAACCGTCGCAGGGATTTATTCATGCCTCTGATTTTTCGTTCCGTATTCCAGATATGGTAAGACAGGAAAAACTTTACAGGTTTAGTATTGGCGATATGTATTATTCGTCTGTAAACAACCGATTTACAGTTAAAGACATTCGTATTATTCCGAATTTCAGCAGAGAGGCTCATCAGAAAAAAGTCGGCTTTCAGTCTGACTATTTCACCGGGAAAATCGATTCCATTTTTATTGTACAACCCAATATCAGGCGATGGTTCGATCGAAACGAAATGACTGGAAAGTATTTGTCAGTGAATGGAATGAATGTCGATTTATACAGGGATAAACAAACTCCTTTCGACGAAAAGCGGCGCCCTAAAATGCTGCAGGATATGATTAAATCTGTTTCGTTTCCGGTTTCGCTCGACTCCCTTGTTCTTTCAGGGTCAAGAGTCAGTTATTCTGAAAAAACAGCAACGGGCGACAGGGAAGGAAAGATACAATTTTCGGGAATTCACGCTCGATTGGCGCCATTTACCAACATAAAGACATCAAACGGTACAATTCCTGATTTATCGCTCGACGGAACAGCCATGATCCAGGATTCGTGTAAGCTTCGGGTAAATATGAATTACCTGATGAACGATCCTGCAAACTCGTTCAATGCAAAAGGCAGTCTGAATCAGTTCAACATGCAGATAATAAACCCGGTTTTAGAGCCTCTGGCCCTGGTTTCAATTCGGTCAGGAAAAGTCAACCAGTTTAATTTTAGTTTTTCGGGCGATAATACCAGTGCCAGCGGACAGTTGTTTTTTGGTTACGATAACCTTAAAATTTCGGTACTCGAAATGAAAGAAGGAAATACCAAAGAAGCCCGCCTGGCAAGCTT
>JAJZSZ010000044.1 GCA_021849365.1 Bacteroidota bacterium
AGTAGCGTTATAGATGTCTTCCCATGTTTGGGCAATACCAGCATCTTCGTAAGTGTAAAGGAAGTGGTAAGGCATATTCAGGAAGGTATATCCGCGGCTCAGGAATTCATTCCATTTTTCGAGCACAGTTCTGTTGTACGAGGCGTTCAAGTTTACTGAGTAGTCGACTTTCTTGAAACGGTCTTTCCAGTTCAGGTTTACTTCAACACCACGGTTTCTCAAATCTCCAATGTTTTTGCGGGGTGCTTTGTAAGCTCCTGTAAGAAGGATCGACATTTGTGAAGGACGGTTCATTCCTGTTGTCAAACGATCGTAATAATCGAGCTCGGTGGTAAAACGGTTATTCAGGAAGCCTAAGTCCAACCCAACGTTCATTACGTAGCTGGTTTCCCAGGAAAGATCGGTGTTAACCATTTTGCTGTTTACCAAACCTTTGGTAATAACTCCACCAATCATATAGTGTCCTTCGGCCAGTGTTTCCTGTTGTTCGTAACGGCCAACACCGCTGTTGTTTCCCAAACCTCCGTACGAGAAACGGAACTTACCGTTGGTAAGCCAGCTGTCGGTATATTGTTTCATGAAGTTTTCCTCAGTAAATCTCCAGCCAAATGATGCTGACGGGAAGAATCCATAACGAGAACCTGGCAAAAATTTAGATGAACCGTCGTAACGGAAGTTAGCTTCGAAAATATATTTATCGAATGCTGTGTAGTTTAAACGGCCGATATAAGAACGAAGTCCTTCGGTGCTTGAGTTACCACCGGCAGTCATTGTTCCCTGCAACGCTGCATTAAGCTCGTGGAGCGAAGGATGCAAACGGTCGAGGCGTGTTCCCGACTGATACCGATCGTACCAGTATTCTTCGCTGTAGGCAAACATGGCGCTTACGTCATGGTCTTTGGCAATAGTTGTCTGGTAGTTTACACGTCCGTTCAACTGGGTTTTGTAACCCGTGTTGGTATAATTACCAATACCGGCATTGGCACCTACATAAACCCTCGATCCAAACGAATTCGTCTGGAAATTGAATGCAGTATTCGGAATATTGGCTGAATAACGGAACTGGTTGTAATAGTTAATTGCATAATCAACACGGGCAGTCAGTCCTTTTATTGGTGTCCAGTCCCAGTAACCACTTACGTTGGCTTCCTGACGATTCTGATAGTTCAAGCTGTTAACATACAATGTATAAGGGTTGTATGCCTGAACGTCTTCGCCGTAAGCCATAACACCACCGAAATAACCTGTTGTTGGATCATATGGCAGAATACCGGCAATGGCATACTGCATATCGAAACCGGCAGTGTTGGTCGAGTTATCGTCGGTAAAACCGTCTTCCAGTGCGTAGGTGTATTTCGACCAGTTACCGCTGAATTTAGCTCCAACATTCATGTTTTTACGAACCTTATAGTCGTAGTTGAAACGGGCGTTGTAGCGTTTATAGTCGTTGTTGATCTGAAGACCTTTTTCATCAAGAAGTCCTACCGAAATAAAGAAATTTGAGTTTTCGTTACTTCCTGAAGCGGTAATGTTATGGTTTTGAACCGAACCCTTACGCATAATGATATTCCACCAATCGGTGTTCGGGTATCTGATCGGATCAATCATGCCCATAGCCATCCACTGATCAATCGTTCCGTCTTTGAAAATATAGTTCGACCGAAGAGTGTTCACTGCGGCCAACCGTTGTTCCAGCGTAAGAGCACGAGGATAATCGGCCATAAATTCATACGATTTGGTTGGACTTTCAACCCCGTACGAACTGGTCACGTTGATACGCGTTTTCTGGCCTTTACCGGATTTTGTTGTGATCAGGATAACACCGTTGGCAGCGCGTGACCCATATACAGCCGACGAAGTAGCATCTTTCAGTACCGAAATACTTTCGATATCATTCATGTTCAGTCGGTTAATGTCAACATCAGGCATTCCGTCAACAACAACCAGTGGCTTCGAGTTATTTACTGTACCCATACCACGGATTATCATCGAAACGTCGTTCTTTCCGGCCATACCTGAGTTTTGACTGATAGCCAAACCGGGAACCAAACCCTGCAAGCCTGAAGATACGTTGGCAACCGGACGGCTAACCATTTTCTCGTCCATCTTTACCGCCGAAACTGCACCTGTCAGGTTTACTTTTTTCTGAGTACCATAACCAACAACCACAACTTCATCAACACCAACGGTTTCTTCTTCCATCACAATTTTAAATGTTGTGTTGTTGCCAACAGGAATTTCCTGCGATTTCATTCCCACAAACGAGAACATCAGCGTTTTGGCATCAGCAGGCAGATTGAGCCGGAAAACTCCATCAATGTCGGTAATGGTTCCCACGGTTGTACCTTTTACCACAACCGAAACACCAGGAACCGGTTCACCGGTTTTGTCTTTTACTGTACCTGTGATCGCTTTTTGCTCAACAGGCACCGGAGTTGCTTTTTCGGTATCTTTTTTAATTACAACTACCCGGTCTTCAATTTCGTATGATAAACCGTTCGGAACCAGAATTTTATTCAGAATATCTTCCAGTTTAGCGTCGTTCACCTGAATGGATACCGGAGGTACTTCTTTCAGAAGATCGGAACGGTAAAGGAAGTAGAATTTACTCTGTTCCTCAATTTTCCTAAAGACCTGTTCAATATTGGTATTCTCCAATTTCAGAATCAGGTTAGTTTGTTGAGAATAAACACTTGCCGAGACTTGCAACAGACCCAGCAAAATAAAAAAAGCAGTAATCCTTATCATAAGGAAAAGTTTTTTCCATCCGTGCCAACGGATAGAGGTACATCGATTTTTTTTCATAGATTTGTGCTGTGAGTTAATACACTGTAATTTACTTCACTAAGTGCGAGGCGGAGAATGGTGCCAACATTTTCCGCTTCTTTTATTTCATTCTGTTTATTTAATGGTTATTAATTTATCTTTTATCTCAAATTCAACTTCATTGGTGCGTTCAATCTTACCCAGAATGTTACTAAAATCGCTGTAACGTTCGAGGTTTCCGGTAAACTTTAAATTCCGGCTGTCTTCGTTTGCAAATACCACCTGAACATCATACCATTTCGATAATGTTTTCATGATATTCTCAAGCGTTTGGTTCTGGAAAACAAAACGTCCTTCCTTCCATGCAACGTATTGCGAAACATCGACATTTCGTTTCTGAATAACATTCTCACTATTTAATAAATAACTCTGTTCATTGGGTTTAAGCATGGTTTTTTCGGCAGGGTTTCCCTGCAGCGAAACTTCAACACTTCCCTCAACCAGTGTGGTAACTGTAGAGTGGTCTTCGGGGTATGAGGAAATATTGAATTGCGTTCCGAGAACTTTAACCTGCTGGTTATTTGAACTAACAATGAAGGGAACTTTTTCATTTTTTGTTACTTCAAAAAAGGCTTCGCCGGTAAGTTCAACCATGCGGACATCGCTGGCAAACTGAACCGGGAACCGAAGTGTGGTTTCAGAATTGAGCCATACTTTGGTTCCATCGGCTAAAACAAGAAAATACTCGCCCCCCCGAGGTATTTTCAGTGTATTATATTTTATCTCAGTTGCCTGTGCGTTTTTTGAGCTATACTCGAGTTTGTTTCCTGTATTCCTGATTTCCGATCCGTCTTCGTCGATTACGGAGTTGTCTTTTTGCGATAAGTCGTGTTCGCTTCCATCGGCTAATACCAAAACAGCCTTATTACTGCCCGGAACAATCGATTGCGCTAATTGCTCCGTCTGAGGTTGCTCCATGGTTTTTTCAGGCTGAAAAAACTGAAAATAAACTAAGGCCAGAATACTGGCTGCTACAGCTACAATGGTAAAGATTTGCGGGTTTATATATGGATTGTATCCGCTTGTCTTTCGGTGAATCTTATTTAAAGCTTTCTTTAATTCGGCAGGTGTATGAGCGAACTGTGTGCCATTATTATAGTAGCGAACAGCGTCTTCGTAATATTTTCGGTGCGTGCTGCTTTCGGATAACCATCTGGCAAGAAGTTGGTCTTCTTCCTCATTTGTCTGATCATGAATTTTCTTCCAGATGATCTCAAAATCGATATTCTGATTTAGTTCGGCCATGTGTCGTTTAGTCAAGTTGCTACTATGACACCCCGAAGTCAAAAAAAGGTGACAAGGAGAAAGGAAAATTTTCTAAAAATTCTACATTGTTCACGTTTTCAGGATGTTGAAAAGTGAAATTTTTTCGAAAATTAATGGTCTTTACAGGAAAAATAGCAGGGCAGTATTTCTGAGCAACATTTTTCGCATTTTTTCTTTTGCTCGTTTAAGCTGGGTTTTTACTGTATTCTCCGAAATATTGTTGATCTCAGCAATTTCGTGGTATTTGCGCCCGAACAGGTATTTTTGCTTGAAAAGCTCGGCCATTTGTGGCGGTAGTTCAGCAATGGCATCCTGAACTTTTTTCAAAATTTCGAGATCAACCCAACCTGGCGAATCATCTTCGTTGAGCAAAGCTTCGAGGTAAAGAATTTTGTGCTTATCCTGAACCTGGACATCACGCAGGTAATTCAGGCATCTGTTTTTAACCGATTGGTAGAAATAAGACTTCAGTGAATGCGTAATGTCAAGTCGTTCAGTATTTTCCCAAAAGTAGATGAAAAGATTCTGAACAATGTCTTCGCAAGCTTGCTTGTTAAACAGAAAGCCTTCGGCATAACGGGTCAGGTGAGGATAGTATTCGTAAAATAAGGCTTCAAAAACCTTTCGGTTTCTGTTCCTTATTTCATCAAGCAATATTTTGTCCTCAACCTTCATGATCAACGTCTGAAATACAAAGTTGCTAAATTACATTAAAAATGTAAAAACACTCATGAAATTTGGACATGGCGTATAGCATGGAAGAAACTGCTGATGCTCATAGGAAAAGAGAACCAGAGTTGTATATTTCAGGCTGAAACTTGTCGGAATAGTGAGACAAACGATCCGTTGAGCTTTTCGATACGGACAATTGTTTACGCCGCCAAACTGTTTATTGGGCAATGGAAACAATGTGGTCGAATCGGAAAGTCGGATTAGGGCGTCCCGGACTTAGGCTCCGCAAGGCATTTATTTTGAACCTAACCTGATTGTCGGCCTGAGTTTCGAGTGTTTTCAGTACAATTTGTTCCAGAGCTTCAGGACTCATTTCTACACGAGCATTCAATGTTAGCCGAGCCTGATCGCTCTGTCCGGCCGAACCTCTGAAAATCAGGGTGTGGCTTTTTCCTGTTAGGTTTCCGACCATAAAATCAGTCCCCGTTTCCAGAATCATTTTAACATGACCAACCGGAGCATTGATGCTATCGAATTGCCGACTCAATTCCGATAAAAGGTTTCTGCCAAATTCATCCCAGTTAGTTTGTTCTCCTGCCAGTTCAATAGTACTGTTCAGCCAGCCAAGTACAGCTTCGCCCTCGGCATAAATGTCGTAATCAACTTTTGCCAGCCGCTTGCCTGCATCAGTCCGGTTGTTTACTTGTTCCAACCAATCTTCAACACCTTCGTCGAATAAGGTGCTAACGACCATTACATCGGTATCCGGAAAATGTAGTTTTACTTTTTCCTGTAGTAAATTCAGTTCGGTTTTGCTGAGAAGATCGGCTTTGCTGATGAGTATAATGTCGCTTTCTTCGAGTTGTTTTCGGTAAATGTACGCGGCGCTGGGGTGCATTCCGGCTGTTCCGCCATTTAAAATATCGGAGAGTTGGTTTGGGTCAGCCAGTACAGTAAATGGACTCATTATGAGCTCTTTCACCAGGTTCTCTTTTAATGGCTGAATTATAGTTGCTGATATATCGGTACAACTTCCAACCGGTTCTGCAATAAGTACATCGGCATTCGCTTCATCCCGAACCAGTTGCATGGCTTTAATTAATCCGTTGAAATTACAGCAGAAGCAACTGCCACTAACCTCGGCGACTTTAATTTCGTTTCGGGACAGAAGAGCGGTATCGACCAACTCAGGAGCCTGATCGTTGGTAATTAAGCCGACTCGTTTGCCTTTATTCATAATTCTGTTTGCCGCCTCCCAAAGCAGGGTTGTTTTTCCGGCACCCAGAAATCCGCCAACCAAAATAAGTTTCGTGGTATTCATTTGTTTGAGTTTTCTTTAATTCTTGTTTTCACAATTACATTTTACTGAAGAACGTTTCATGGCAGGTTCTATAATTCTGACAAAAAACAGTGCGGCGAGTATTCCTCCCAAAATTGGTCCTAGGATGTAAACAAAGAAAAATCCGCCGTTTTGGTCTGGAAATGCTGCTTTACCCCAACCGGCGATCCAGGCAACCATTCGCGGACCAAAATCACGTGCTGGGTTCAATCCTGCCTGGGTTAGGGGAGCGATGAGGCATATAACAGAGCTCACGGTTAGTCCAATAAAAAGTGGAGCCATAGCGTCATGAGGTCGACCAACATTGCAGCCTTCGGTAAGTGCAAAAATCATAATCAGTAACAGAAAAGTTCCAAAAGCCTCTGCTGCTATGGCTAGCGGAAGCGAAACCACTGCTGTGCTTCCCGGTGCAGAATAATATTCACCGAACATTTTTGCGGTTTGTACCGATTCAACTGTTCCCCGCACAATGCCGTGTGCGTGTTCGAATTCCGCAATTGTTGGAGAGAACAGTGTATAAATTGCAATTCCAGCCAGAAATGCTCCTGTAAATTGGCCCAAAAGAAATATCGGTAGTTTTTTTAGCGACATTCGTTTAGCAATGATCATAGCTACACTAACCGCCGGGTTCAGATGGGCGCATGATAAATGGCGGGTAAGGTAAATGGCCAGCGTTACGCCAATTCCCCAAACCAATGCAATTTGCAAAATACCCTGATACGAGTTAAACAGGACCGAAACAGCAACCGATCCGCAGCCGAACAGCACAAGCAAAAATGTGCCCAGAGTTTCGCCAATAAATTCTTTTGTGTACTGCATCACATTTAAAAGCCGGGAGGTTGCCGGTTTTTACTTAAGCAAACGCTTTTGTATTAGTTTACTTTAAGTGATTGTCGTTTCCGGGACCAACCTAAATTTGTTGTTTAGTTTTTACGTAAACATATATCAAAATTAGTTTGCGACTTAAATGGGCTTGTTAATGATGGTTAACAGAAAAGATTTTGTCAGAAGCCTATTGAGTTAAATCCTATATCTCCAGAACCACTTGTTAAACTTCATTTTCGTAAGCCAGGGCTTTTTCTTCGTCAAACGCATTTTCCCATTTAGCCATAACTACCGTTGCGGTGCAGTTTCCGATAACATTAACAGTAGTGCGGGCCATATCCATTAACACATCGATGCCCAAAATCAGAAATACAGGGGTAGTTGGCAATCCGAAACTTGACAAGGTGCCAAGAAGCACAACTAAAGAGGCTCGAGAAACACCGGCAGTTCCTTTACTGGTAAGCATTAAAACAAGGCATATGGCTATTTGCTGCGAAACTGAAAGATCGATTCCGGCAACCTGGGCAACAAATACACAGGCAAGCGATAAATAAAGTGTGGTTCCGTCGAGGTTAAAACTATAGCCCGTTGGAATGACAAATGCCACAATCTTTCGGGGAACGCCAAATCGTTCCATGCACTCAAGAGCAGCAGGTAATGCCGATTCGGAATTGGCGGTTGCAAAGGCGATGGAGGCTGGTTCACTTATGGCTGACAGAAATTTTTTCAGCGGAATTTTCAGGAACAAAAGCAGCGGCAGAATAACTCCCGTCAGGAATATGATAAGGGCCACGTACAGTGTTGCCAGCAGTTTCAGGAGGCTTCCCAATACATCGAGCCCCAGATGCCCGATCGTAAAGGCTATAGCAGCAAAAACTGCAACCGGGGCATAATACATGATGATGTTGGTGAATTTGAACATTGTTTCGGCCAGCCCTTCGGTAAACCGCAACATCGTTTTTCGATACGAATCGGGAATGCGGGCAACAGCAATTCCGAAAATTATACTGAAAACCACAACTTGCAGAATGTTACCTTCAAAGATTGACTTGGCGATATTTTCGGGAAACATGTTTAACAGGAATCCCGACCATGAATGCGCTTTGGCTGCTGCTACGGGAGCACTGGCGTCGGCCGGAAGGGTTAATCCAACTCCGGCCTGACTGATATTGATTGCAATTAACCCTATAACCAGCGCGATGGTTGAAACCACTTCGAAATATAATATCGATTTCCAGCCCAGCCGCCCAACCAGTTTCATATCGTTGTGTCCGGCTATTCCATTGACCAGCGTTGCAAAAATCAAGGGGGCAATAATCGTTTTGATCAGGTGGATAAAGATATCGCTCAGAAACTGCATATCCTTTGAAACATTGGGCAAATCGTACCCAAACTCTGCTCCGGCAATTATGCTGACAAAAATCCACGCTGTCAGCGATTTTCGTTTCAGGGCCAGAAGCAATAGCAATGCAACATTGAAGAGGCGGAAACCGGTAAAAAGCGAGGAATTAATTTCGATGAATTTATATGATATCAGGACAAACAAAAGAGCTGTAATACTCGAAACGACAATGCAGGCGGGAGTCAGGAAAGGTGTATATCTTTTCATGGATTAAGTTCAGTCGAATTTGATTATTAAGGGCATGAATTTAATATTAAAATTCATGTGAGATAATTAAAATAGTTAAAACTGGAATTGCATTAAAACTGGATTTCTGTTTACTCCGGAATAAACCAACTGTAGGTTTCAAAGTCAATTCTTTATTGGCTGACAGAAATGCCTTATATTTTTTGCGATCTTTAGAGAAAAGCTTAGGTTTGAATTTTAAATGAGAACAGGTAATCGGATTTATCTTGTTGAATTTTATTAAATGGAGCAGTTTACGGAATATTCTGATGATAAAATTGTTTGGCAAGGGCTCAAAGCGGGGAACAAAAACTGCTTTAATAGCCTTTTCCGGAAATACTACTCCGAATTATATTACTACGGGATCAAAATTCTGCCCGAACCTGAAACTGTAAAAGAAAGTATCCAGGAAGTTTTCATGCGCATTTGGGAAACCCGCGACAGGTTAGCGAGTGTTGAAAATGTAAAATCGTACCTGATTGTTTCTGTCAAACGGATGATCCTTGTTCAGAAGGGAAAAACATCGGGAAACGGCCATGTTGAAATTGGCTCAGCCGAAAATTATTCGTTCTATTTCGAACTGAATGAATTTGAAAAGCACGATGAAATTACGGAAGACGTCAGGAAAATGATACTGGCAGGCATCAATTCGTTAACCCGGAAGCAGCGGGAGTTGATCATGCTGTATTTTTACCACGAGCTATCATATACCGAGATTTCTACTGTGCTTGAAATAAGTGTTCCAGCGGTGCGCAACCTCATGTACCGCACACTGATACATCTTCGCGAATCACTTGGCGAAAAGTCAATAAACTCTATGAAAGACAGAGTATTCCTACTTTTTTCGGTTGTTTCTGAAAAAAAAGCTGAATAATTTGATGATACTTTTCTAAGTTTTCTCTCTATTAGTATAAATCATTGCTTTGCAAGACCTGTTTTGACTATTTACAGGCTATTGCAGTGTTGAATATGTGAGTAAAATTCAGCGGATAGCAGTAATATTTTTACTATGAATCAGGGAAAAGAACAGGATATATCAATGCTGATTACCGATCGGGAATTTCAAGAAATTCTCATGGAATGGAGCAGCATGGGAGGGGAGCGAAAAGCTGAGGTCTGCAAGAAATACGGTCTCACGGAAAACGATGTAAAAACATTGCAGCAATTGTGGCTGGGGCTCGATTTCAAGGAATTTGATCAACCCCTCACCGAAGTTGAAGATGCGCTCGATGAAACACTCTGGAAATTGACCGAAAGAAAAGAAAATGCACCACGAAGTTTGGCGCATGAACTTTACGAACATTTTGCGCGTATTGCCGCAATTCTGATCATTCCAATTCTTATTTACACTGCCTATGTGCAGTTTTACAGCCATCCTAAATCCGGTATAAACGATGTTGCACAGATGGTTACGGTAACCTCGCAAGCCGGAACTGTCACTCAGCTTGCTTTGCCCGATGGTAGTAAAGTTTATCTCAATTCAGGGAGTACCATTTCTTATCCATCGGTTTTTGCAGCAGATTTGCGAAAAGTAAGCCTGAAAGGTGAAGGATATTTTGAAGTGGTGAAAAACAAGAAGGTACCTATGGAAGTCAGCGCCGGAAATGTATCGCTGAAGGTGTATGGAACTTCGTTTAATGTAAACGCGCTGGAATCAGAAAAATTTGTGAAAGTTACGCTGGTTGAAGGAAGTGTTTCGCTGTCGTCGAAAGGCGAGACCATTCAGGGCAAAAATGAATTCTTTATTACTCCGGGGCAAACGGTTACCTATCAGCAAAATACTAGGGAAATTAACTTACAAACCGATGATACTTTTCAGTACACTGCATGGAAAGATGGAATTATCATATTCAGGAACAAGACTTTTGCTTCGGTTTTACAGCAATTATCCGAAAAGTTTAATGTTGATATTGAGTTGAAAGACAATAGTTTGGCGTCGATACCCATGGATGCCACCTTTCGCGATGAAAATATAAACGAAATATTGCGCCTGCTGGCGTTAAGCACACCATTCCGTTATCACTACGGCGAGCAGCAAAAACTTGCCGACGGAACATTTGCTAAAAGTAAAATTTACATTGAAAGAAAATAAATTGAAGGTATTTGCCTATGGTAAAAAATAAATGCAGGGAGAAGTTAGGGCCTTCCCTCTGCATCATTGAATTAATCAATTTGTAAACAACCAATTAATTGACACAAAAGTATGAAAAAAAATGACTTTTATGATTCAGGTGGGAATCGTATGTCCATTCTGAAAAAAAACTTATTGAAAATGAAACTAACTATTCTTGCCTTTTTAATCAGTGTTGTACAGTTAATTGCCTCGCAAAGCCAGGCGCAAACAACACGTTTAAACTTAAGCTTAAAAGATGCTACGGTGGAAGATGTTCTGATGAAAATTGAAAAACAGAGCAACTATTATTTCATTTATAACCGCGAAGCTGTTAATGTTTCACGAAAAGTAGATGTATCATTTGTCGACCAGAAAATTACCGATGTACTTTCAACTCTTTTCCGCGGAACAGGCGTTGAGTTTGAAATTCAGGACCGACATATCATTTTAAAAAGCTCACTTTCAGAAGCAAGTCAGCAAAAGGCAATTTCAGGTACTGTTTCAGATGCTACCGGAGCGCCGCTTCCCGGGGTTTCGGTGGTCATAAAAGGCACTACTGAGGGAACAATTACCGATGCAAACGGGAATTACTCGATTTCAAAAGCTACAGATAATGCTATATTGATTTTCTCATTCGTGGGGATGAAAAGTCAGGAAGTTGCCGTTGCCGGAAAATCCACAATCAACATTTCTCTTGAAGAAGAAACTGTTGGTATCGAGGAAGTTGTGGCTATAGGTTATGGTCAGCAAAAGAAAGTGAGCATTACCGGTGCGGTTGGAAATATCAAAAGTAAAAGTATAAACCAGCTTGCAAACAGCACCACTGCCGCTATGCAGGGTGCTTCGCCCGGTTTAACCATTCTCGACAAAGGTGGTTCGCCCGGTCGCGGAAATACCACTTTGAGAATTCGTGGTATTACCACCATTAACAACAGCGACGCTTTATTGCTCGTTGATGGAGTTGAACAGCGCATTTCTGACATCAACCCTGATGACATTGAAAGTGTATCTATCCTTAAAGACGCCTCTACAACTGCAATATATGGTTCGCGTGCAGCAAATGGTGTAGTTTTAATTACGACCAAACGTGGTAAGGCCGGCGACATGAAAATTGACCTCAATACCTACTGGGGAACTCAAAGTGTGACCAATCGCCCTGAACACATGGAAACAGTTACCTATATGCGTCAGCAAAACTATGCCTTCCAGAATGCCGGACAAAAAGCGCGTTATTCCGAAGCTTATATTCAGGAATGGATCAGCAATCACGATAAAGACCCGATTACTTACCGCAAGGCAAACCAATGGCAGGATGCCGTGTACAGCAATGCATTACAGCAAAACTACAGCCTTACAGTGAGCGGTGGTAACGAGAAAGCTCGTGGTTTGATGGGTTTACGCTATTATAAACAGGATGGTGTTGTAACCAACTTCAATTCTGATATTAAAGAACTTCGTGTAAACACCGACTTTAAACCGTACGAACGACTTAAATTGTCGGCTGACGCCAATTTCCGCAGCCGTTATTCATTGGCACCGGTGGGCGCTTACGATTACGACGTACTTGGTGGCGGTATTTTCTATTCGATGTTTCACGCTACGCAGTTTGTGGTTCCAAGATATGCCGACGGTACTTACGGATTGGGAAATAAAAATGCCAACCCATTGTTGCTGGCTGAAAAAAATGGCAACGATGAACAATGGAATAACCTGTTTATCGGAAGTCTGAAAGGCGAGCTGAATCTGTTTGAAGGATTGAAATTCACCACGCAGTTTGCCCAACGCTTTGGCTATAACAAACGCGTGGCGTTTACCAATGCCTATACTGCTGTGGATACGAATTTCCTCGACTGGACTGCCACGGCTAAAGAAGAACCTTATAATCCTTCGGCAACCCGCAAACGTACACGGTCGATTACCCGCAACAGCATGGACGACTACCGCGAGGATCTGAATGAATATACACTTAACCTGTTACTCGATTACGAAAAAAAAATTGGCAAACACAGCTTGCACGGATTGGCCGGTTTTTCACAGATTCAGAATAAATGGTCGCACAACCAGGCTTATCGTCAGGATTTTTACAATAACGATGTACAATCCATTAATATGGGTTCCGAAAGTTCATGGAAAGCTTATGGCTATAACAATGAATATGCTTTGCGTTCGTTCTTTGGTCGTGTAAATTACAATTTTGCCGACCGCTACTTGCTCGAAGCAAACTTGCGCTACGACGGTACTTCTCGGTTCACCGGCGACAACCAGTTCGGTACATTTCCTTCGTTCTCAGCCGGATGGCGCATTTCAAATGAGGCTTTCTGGAGCGAAGGACTTCGCAACATTATTCCAGATTTAAAACTGAGAGGATCGTGGGGTAAAGCCGGTAACCAAACAGCCGGATTGTATGATTTCTATGAGTCGTACACCTCAACCACTTACGATTTCAATGGACAGATTGTGCAAGGTTACATGCAAACCGCACTGGCCAACAAGAATTTGATGTGGGAAACAAGTACACAAACTGATATTGGTTTGGATGCCGGTTTACTTGGAAGCAAGTTGACTATTTCGGCCGACTATTACTATAAACGTACTGATGGAATTTTGGTAAACCTGCCTATTTCAGGAACAATTGGTTTGGATGCACCGGTACAGAATGCGGCAATTGTAGATAACAAAGGGTTTGAATTGTCGATTGACTGGAAGCAAACAAAACGCGACTGGTCGTACGGATTGAATTTCAATATTTCAAACAACAAGAATAAAGTCATCAGTTTGGGTGGAGCCAACCCAACAATTAGTGGTGGTGCTTCTGATGTAATGACAACCATTCGTGAAGGATATGCCATCAATTCGTATTGGGGTTACCAAACCGATGGACTTTTGACGCAGAAAGATTTTGACAATGCTTACCCGGTTTACGACAGCCGTATGACTTTGGGCGATGTGAAATATGTGGATCGTAATGGCGACAAAAAAATTGATGCCAGCGATATGACTGTTCTTGGCAACGAATTTCCAAAGCTGCCATTCTCGTTTAGCGGTAATGTCGCCTGGAAAGGATTCGACTTTGCCTTTATGCTGCAGGGCGTAATGGAAGCGCAAACCCGTGTTTCAGGAGCTTTGGCCGAAGGTGGTAACTTCGAAGGATTTACACTCGATATTTTCAAGGACTACTGGACTCCGGACAATACTGATGCCCGCTTCCCACGCCCACGTAAAAGTGTTGATTACAACTCGATGATGTCGGATTTCTGGGTGATCGACGCCAGTTACATTCGTTTGAAAAACGTATCGCTGGGCTACACCGTACCAAGTGTGTTGAGCAAAAAACTGTTCATCGAAAAGGTACGTGTATATGTGGCTGGCAGCAATGTCCTCACTTTTTCGCCGCTTAAGGAATGGGGACTTGATCCGGAATTCGTATCAGGACGCTTTCTGTACTATCCGCAGACTTCAGTCTATACCATCGGTCTTAACTTAACTTTTTAATCTACAAAACTATGGGAAAGAAAATATATATACTGATTTTATTGGCGGTAATGTTCGGTTGTAAAGATGTACTCGACACCGTTCCAACCGATCGTTTATCATCGGAAGTGTATTGGCAAACCGATAAGGATGCCGAATATGCAGCCAACGCCATTTATCGCTTCCTGGAAAGTCCGGTTACCATCATTAGCCGTGATCAAATGTCGGATATTGCACGCGCAACTTTCGAAACTTCTGATGAAACCAAGGTTGAAGCCGATATTGCCGACCCTCAAACTACAATTTTTCAAAATACATGGAATGAATTATATAGCGGAATTCGCCGTTGCAACGACTATCTCGTGAATGTTGGTCGTATCACCCCAACCGATCAGGCCAAAGTAAACCGACTTACTTCAGAAGTTCGTACACTTCGCTGCTATTTTTATGCACGTTTGGTAAGCTATTTTGGCGATGTACCTTTACTGAAAAAGCCTATCAGTATTGAGGAATCAAAGACTCTGACCCGCACTCCGGTATCCGAAATCTATGATTTCATTTATTCAGAAATCAATGAATCGGTAGCCGCACTTCCGGCAACAACTACCGAAAAAGGACGTGTAACCAAAGGGGCAGCGCTCGGAATTTTGGCTCGTACCATGTTGTATGCTGCCGGAAACGTAACCGGAACCGACAGCCGTTCGGCCATTTATTACGAACGCGCCAAAGTGGCTGCCGATGCCGTAATTGCTTCGGGCGTGTACAATCTGCTTCCAAAATACAAAGACCTGTATAACTATGCCAATGAGAACAGTGTGGAAGTGGTTTTCGACAAACAATTCGTAAAAGACACATATCCAAACTCGGTGATGAACTCATTTGGCGCTGTGTCGCTCGGAAATAATGGTTCTATTTTGTCACCAACCATTCAGTTGGTCGACGAGTACGAAACCATCAATGGCAAAAAAATCGCGGATGATCCGTCGTACGACCCAATGAATCCATATGCCAACCGCGATCCACGATTAAGTTATACCATTTATGTGCCTGGTGATGCCTTGCCCAACGGTGCAATCTACGACTCGCGTCCGGGATGGAGCACCACCGGCGATGTATTTGGTGCTAGCTACCAGGTTTCTAAAACCGGGTTTTTACCGAGGAAATACATTAATGCTGAAGATGTGGGGCAGAGTAACCGTAGCAATTGCGGAATTAACATGATCATCATGCGTTATGCCGAGATTTTACTGATTGCTGCTGAAGCTCGTATTGAATTGAATGCAGAGCTTGATGTAGCTTTGAATTATATCAACAAAATCCGTCAGCGTGGCGACGTAAAAATGCCTGAATTATCCGGAGTGTCAGGACAGGCAGCATTGCGTCAGGCAGTTCGTCACGAACGATTGGTTGAACTGGCTTTGGAAGGCAATCGCTTCTTCGATATCCGCAGATGGAAAATTGCTGAAAGTGTGGCGACAATGGATAAAGTGTACGGTATGCGCTATAAAGACAAAACTACTGGTCTGCTGGTTTCAATCTCTACAGATTACAAAAAGAAATTCACTTCAAGAGATTACGTTTGGCCAATTCCGTACAACGAACGTCAGCTTAATTCAAACCTTACTCAAAATACAGGGTATTAGGTTATCCTGAACTTTTATTAATCATCAGGTTTCTGCTGTCTGAATATTTTCCGGACAGTAGAAACTCTGAACTGATTGATCCGGATTCTTCTCCATTTCGATGAAATAAAAGCAGAATAGGGATGAGTTTCTTTTGTGTTCTGGTTTTATTATATCCGGAAACCGAATCAATTTAATAAATAATAAACGAAAGTTATATATGAAATCGACACATGCACTTTTGCTGGGAGGAACACTTTTGGCTGGAGTTGTCCAGGCTAAGCCGGCTGAACAGAAAAGACCAAATATAATGATCATTCTGGCCGATGACATGGGCTACTCTGATTTAGGCTGCTATGGTGGTGAAATACAAACACCCAACATCGATAAACTTGCGGCAACCGGTGTTCGGTTTACCCAGTTTTACAATTGTGCCAGATGCTGTCCGTCACGAGCCTCGCTGCTTACCGGGCAATATCCGCATAAAGCCGGCATCAACGGAATGGGTGTAAACCTTAATATGAATGCCGCAACCATCGCCGAAGTGCTGAAAGCAAATGGATACCACACCGGTATGACTGGCAAATGGCATTTATCCACAACAAAAGCGCTTCCAGACCCTAAGGAACATTTGCGCTGGCTGGCTCACCGGTCTGATCACGGACCTTTTTCACCATTAGCCAATTATCCGAGCAATCGGGGCTTTGAAGAACATTGGGGCGTGATCTGGGGAGTAATTAATTACTTCGATCCGTTCAGCCTGGTGCATAACGAAGAGCCGATAAAAGAAGTCCCGAAGGATTTTTACATGACTGATTTTATTACCGAAAAATCGATTGATCTGATTGAGCAATTCAGTAAAGATGAAAAGCCTTTCTTTATGTATGTGGCTCAAACGGCGCCGCACTGGCCATTGCAGGCTCGTCCGGAAGACATCGCCAAATACAAGGGAAAATATACCGAAGGTTGGGATGTTTTGCGGAAAAAGCGCTATCAACGCATGATTGATCTGAAACTGATTGATCCGGCCACCTGTTCACTGCCGCCAAACTCATCCGGAAAAACATGGGAAGCCTGTACTGAAAAAGAAATGGAAGCAGAAAATATGGCTGTCCATGCTGCCATGGTCGATCATGTTGACCAAAGTGTTGGTAAAATCATTCAGAAACTGAAGGAGAAAGGTATGTATGAGAACACCATTATTTTCGTCCTTTCCGACAATGGCGCATCGTACGAACGCGGTTATCCACCGGGATTCGATCGCCCCGGCTTTACCCGCGATTCTACAATTATCGAGTACAATTCGCCGCATCCAGGGTCAGAGACCACTTGGAACTACCTGGGTACAGCCTGGGCAAGTGCCGTTAATGCACCATTCCGCTATTGGAAAATGGAATCGTACGAAGGCGGCGCCTGCACTCCGTTAATTGTGCACTGGCCAAACGGTTTGAAAAAGCAACAAAATACCATTAACAGGGGAGTGGGTCATGTAATTGATATTTTACCAACCTGTCTGGAATTGGCTAAAGTAAAATATCCGTCAGAAATCAATGGCCAAAAAACGGCTTCGGTTGACGGGAAAAACCTGTTGCCACTTTTACTGGGTGAAACCAAAGCTGTTCACGATACCTTGTTCTGGGAACATGAGGGAGGAAAAGCTGTACGTGTGGGTGATTGGAAAATTGCAGCCCGAAAAAACAGTGAGTGGGAACTTTTCGATTTATCGAAAGACCGCAGCGAGGCACAAAACCTTTCAGCTAAATATCCTGAAAAAGTGCAGCAAATGAGCTCGGCCTGGAAAAAATGGGCCGTTAAAATGGGCATCAAATAATACTTAAGTCTCGAAAAATGAAACTCAAATTAAATATGATTTTGACGGCAGCTATCCTGATTATGGCAGTAGCTGCGCGGTCGCAAACCAACGCAAAACGCTGGACCGAGATACAGGCCCAAAGGTGGCAGACCGAAAACGGCTGGTTGCGCGGTGGAAACTTTAATCCAAGTACGGCCATAAACCAGTTGGAAACCTGGCAGGCCGAGTCTTTTGACCCAAAAACCATCGACCGCGAATTGGGATGGGCCGAAGGTATTGGTTTGAATTGTATGCGCGTTTTCCTGCACCATGTGGCTTGGGAAGTGGATAAGGAAGGCTTCAAAAACCGCATGGATCAATACCTTTCGATTGCTGATAAGCATGGCATCAAAACCATTTTCGTGTTTTTCGACGATTGCTGGAACCCGACCTACAAAGCCGGAAAACAGCCCGATCCAAAACCGGGAGTGCACAATTCAGGCTGGGTGCGCGATCCGGGCGATTTATTGACTCAGGAACCTCAGTTAATAAATGTGCTGGAGGCTTACGTGAAAGATGTGCTGACCACTTTTAAAAACGACAAACGCATTGTGATGTGGGATTTGTATAACGAACCCGGAAATAACAAGCTTGGAAACAAATCGATGCCGTTGCTAAAAAAAGTGTTTGAATGGGGCTGGACGGTTCGTCCTTCGCAACCACTTTCTGCCGGTGTTTGGCGGTTAGCTTTGTCTGACCTGAATAAATTCCAGGTTGAGAATTCGGATATCATTACGTATCACAACTACCAGGTTCCTGAAGTACATCAGGCTGCCATTGATACGCTGAAACGTTACAACCGTCCGCTGGTTTGTACCGAATATATGGCACGCCGTAACAATAGCTTGTTTACCAATATTATGCCTATACTGAAAGCGCAAAACATAGGTGCTATTAACTGGGGCCTTGTTGACGGAAAATCGAATACCAAATACGCCTGGGATGAGCCAATTCCTGACGGCTCGGAACCCAAATTGTGGTTTCATGAGATTTTTCATCGCAATGGAAAACCTTATAAACAGGAAGAAGTTGACCTGATTAAAAGTTTGACCGGTAAGAAATAACCAACAAGATATAAACCAGAGAAAAGGTTGAAAGTCATTAGTCGCGGTAAAGTAAAAATACTCGGGGCTAATGACTATTTTTATTCAGTAATAATTATAATTCAATGAAATTCAGATGTTCTGCTAGTAGGACGAGATTGTTGAAATGAACCATACATCCAAAGATTGTTCTGAAATAGCAAAGCCACCTTCTGAAAAATCTTAATTCAATATACAATTGATCGTTGCACATTTCGGCTGTTGTTTGTATGTTGCGCTACCTATTTACCAACAAAGATTATTTGATATACGCATGGCACAAAAATATCGTCCACTCACTTCCGTTTTGGTAAAACCCTCGGGGCCAGATTGCAATTTAGGCTGTATCTATTGCTTTTACCTCGAAAAGGAAGCGCTTTTCCCAGAAACCAAGGTCCACCAGATGACTCCGGAGATTCAGGAAGAGATGATCCGCCAGGTGATGCAGCAATCGGGCGATGCAGTTTCAATTGGATGGCAGGGCGGCGAACCGGCACTGATGGGTCTCGATTTCTATAAACGGGCCATCGAACTGGAAAAGAAATACGGACATGGACAATCAGTTGGCAATGGTTTTCAAACCAACGGCACTTTGCTCGATCGCGAGTGGGC
>JAJZSZ010000443.1 GCA_021849365.1 Bacteroidota bacterium
CGGAAGTTCCGGCGGGGCTTTTTGCTTAACTATTTTATCCTGATTTTGGTATCAAGCCCCAAGCCATTAGGTTTCCGTTTCATTCGTTCAGGAATATTCTTTAATACTGTTTCTTTTAACACTTGAACCAGCTTTTCTTTGCTGTGCAAACGCGATAAAGCAATACTAATTTCACGAAAAGGTGTAGGTTCTGAAATTGGTTTTACCATGTCTTCCAACTCTGCCGGAATACTTATGGTAGCCAATTCAGGAATGAAAGTGGCACCATTTTTACTCTCGACAATCCTACGCAGCGATTCTATAGAATTAGAAACATATCTCAACTGTCCCGATTGTTCCGGGCCACTGATGGGGCAAACTGCATTCACTTGATTCTGGAAACAGTTTCCTTCGCTTAAATACCACAATTTTTCTGAATCGATTTCAGAAGTTCTTACTTCATCTTTTTCAAATAACGGATGCGCATCCGACACATACAAAAAGAATTTTTCGTAGAACAATGGTTCGCACCTCACTTTAGCTTCCAGCGGAGTTGACAATAAACCGGCATCCAATTCTCCCAAATTCAGCTTCCGTACTATTTCCTCGGTTATCTGTTCTTGTATCTCAATTTTCAGTTCAGGATAATCACGGTTTAACTGACCAACAAACAATGGGACCAAATATGGAGCCAACGTTGGGATGATTCCTACCCGAAGTAATCCCTGAATTTTTTCGCCCAATTCAAAACTCAGATCTGCCAGCGATTCAGTCAAAAGAATAATCTCCCTGGCTTTTTCTACAAACACCTCTCCTTCAGGGGTAAGTTCAAAAGGTTTTCTGCTTCGATCAACAATTCTGAAATCCAATTCATTTTCAAGACTTTGAACTTGCAGACTAAGCGCCGGCTGTGTCAGTCCCAATTTTTGTGCTGCTGCCGAGAAACTCCCCGTCTCCACCAGTTCCAACACATATTTCATTTGATTGAATGTCATGTATAAGTAATTTTAATAGCTATATAAAATTAATAAATATAACTGATAATATCTTTGAACTATCAAAAATAAATTACAAACTAAAAATTAATTGATATGAAAACTTTAAATGAAAACACCGCAGCAAACGTAGTCGCAAGCCAGCTTAACCAATTATTAGCCGATTACCAGATTTATTACCAGAATTTAAGAACATTGCATTGGTACGCCAAAGGTCGCACATTCTTTGCCCTTCATTCTAAATTCGAAGAATATTATACTGAGGCTTCTGAAGTAGTAGATGAGCTGGCCGAACGCATTTTGATGCTCGGCGGAAGTCCGGTTCATACCTTCGCACAGTACATTTCGACAAGCAAATTGCAGGAAACAGAAGTAATTTCGGACGGCACAAAGGCTGTAGAGTTGGTTTTGGCAAACAATGAATATTTGCTTAATAGCGTGAAAGAAACATTTAAACTTGCCGGAGAAGCCGAAGATGAAGGAACTGTAGCATTACTCAGCGGATTGATTGGAAGTACCGAAAAACGGATTTGGATGTTGAAATCGTTTCTACAATAAGCTTCAGTTATCTCATAAATAAGAAATATAACTACAAAGCCCTGCCGGAAATACCAGCAGGGCTTTATGTTTCCAGGGAACTAAATAAAAATCTTCGATTTGGTTATTTCAGTTGCTTCCTGTAGCAAAGACTATCTTCCATTCCTATATACTGCCCGTAATTTTCAGTTTTTGAATAACCTGCAATCGAGTATAATCGCTGAGCTTCAACCTGGCGAACGCCAGTTTCCAAAACAGCACCGGTAAAACCTTCTTCGAGCGCCCATGTTTCCAATTCCTGCAGCAAACGGGCAGCAAGCTGCCTGCCTCGCAATTCAGGCTTTACAAACATGCGTTTTACCTCTATCGTTTCATGGTCAAATGGTTTGAAACATCCGCAACCAACCGGTATACCATCAGCATAAATCACCATAGCATATTTAATTTTATCAATTTTGTTGTACTGATCATATTGCCGCTGAATATCGCCATTTCGCTGGTTCAGATCGTCGTCTAATGCATTTACCATTTTTCTGAAATCAGCATCCGCGCTGGTTGTTCTGATAAATTCTATCGTTTGAGAGGTTTCAGTCATCGATTAAAAATTTTTGATCAAATTTAGCTATTTCTTATGCCAAATCGGATATGAAAGGCTCAATTGCAGCATATTGTTCCGGTAAATTGTTGCTGAACGCATTCCATATATGGTAAATAAATTATTTGCAAAACCCACATCTTTAAATCCACGAATATAATTAACAGACCATTTTAGTTTGTGATGTTGACTTCCAAACCCCAGAGTCCAGTTCCACTCCGTTTTGTCTTTTCCCGTATCATAATTGGTCAACCAACTGGCCTCAATACCACCACGAACAAATAGATCTTTATAAGCAAGATATTGTAAATGAAGCGGTACAACGACATAATGCAGAGGAAAAAATTTCCATCCTTGCACGGTTTCAGGAGAATATGGTGAACTACCATCATAACCACCATACCCCGTAGACCCAATATCGTAATACTCTTTCATTTGTTTAAACCGGTACATAACACCTAGATCGGCTGAAAGTCTTCCTGCAATGTTACGCGAGGCATAAACACCGATTCCGGCACCTAAAGTATTTTTTTTTGGTTGGGAATAATGAGGAATGTCACCGAAAAGCAAAAGGGATCCTTCGGTATTTACTCCAAATTCAATTTTTGACTGGGCAATTACTGAACTACACAAAAAATAAAAAACTACCATTAAGAGTGAAAATTGTTTCATACTGAAAATCATTTAATTGTTTTTTGAACTAAGCATTAGATGCATTTTGTTAATCAAATTTACAGGATTTCCACTTTTGATGTATGTTAAATAAATCAAAAATATCTCAAAATATCTTTTGCATGCTGGTGAAACAAAAACCACCCAAATAAATCTCTACCTTAGGGGCATATAAAAAATGAATGATATGCGTGGATTGATGATATGTTTGTTTCTCGTTTTTGCGGGAAGCATTTTTGCCCAAAACAAGATAAACCAAACAGATGCACAAGGCCGGAAACAAGGTTTCTGGACCAAAAGAGATACTGAAGGAAGGTTGATTTACCAGGCTACATTCAAAGACGACAAACCGGTGGGCGAAATGAAACGCTTCCATGAGAACGGAAAATTAAAGGCCATCATGGTTTTTGCTGAAGGCAGTGATGAATCGGATGCACAGTTATTTGACGAACAGGGTAAACTGGTAGCCAGCGGAAAATACGCCGGACAAAAGAAAACCGGAGAGTGGAAATACATGACCAACAATCAGATAATTTCGATAGAAACCTACCTGAACGGACAGAAAAACGGAACTAGTAAACGCTTTTATAAAACAGGAGAACTGCTTGAAGAAGCGAACTGGCTAAACGATCGGCTTCACGGAGTTTACCGTTCATTCTTTCAGGATGGAAAACCTTACCTTGAATGTAAATACACTGAAGGGAAACGAAACGGTGCCTTCAAAACCAGCTTCCCTAATGGCGAGCAAGAACTTGATGCTTTTTATACCGACGATGTTCGTGATAAAGACTGGAAATATTACGACCAAACGGGCAAACTACTGTATACACTTAAATACGAT
>JAJZSZ010000444.1 GCA_021849365.1 Bacteroidota bacterium
AGTGCCTGAAGTGCAAAGTATTTAAAGTTTTTCAACTTCGTACTCCGCACTTTAAGCACTCCGCACTTCTTTTTCCTAGTACAACCTTTCGCCCACAGCCGATTTCAGCTTATAAAGGCTTCCGGTGTAGTCGATTTTTGCTTTCAGTAATTGCAGGCGGCTTTCTGAAACTGCTGTCGATCCTTCAATCAATTCGAGGTTGGTAATTACTCCGGCATCAAATTTTGCCTGAGCCAGAGAGTAGGCTTTGGTGGCCTGTTTTAGCTGCAACTCCGACTGAGCTACTTTTTTTGCCGATGCTTTCAGGTTTGCTTCTGCCTCAACTACTTCGTTCACAATTCCGCGACGAGCAATCTCGGTATCCTGATCATTCGACAGAATGGCCGATTCAGCTTGCTTGACATTGTATTTGCTTCGTTTTCCGTCGAAGATTGGCACTTTCATACCAAATCCAAGGGTGAAATTGGCTTTCGGATCGTAAATGTAAGGTGTATAACCATCTTTTATTCCTCCTGATAAAAAGGCGTTGACTACCGGCTTGTTTTGCAGACTGGTATAATTCAGGCGCAGTCCGGCTAAACGAGCCTTTTCGCGAGCCAGTTTCATCTCGTCGCGGTTTTGCATTGCTGCCTCAATCAGGGTATCCTCTTTTAAATCAGGATTAGCCACTGTTAAATCCTTGCGAACCTGTTGTGCTGTATTTTCAGGCTGCCCAAGTAGTGAATTCAATTGGCATACCTGCACCAAACGGGCGGTTTCCAGATCGGTTTTCTGGTTTTCGATGGCCGAAATCCGTACTTCAGTCGTCAATATTTCGTATTGCGTCGCCGAACCCGTTTCCTGTTTTTTCTGAACACGATCTAAATGTTCCTTCAGCGTTTTCAGTTGTTCGTCTTTAATTTTAATGGCTTCCTGAAGGTAAACCAGCGTGTAGTAATTGGCAATTACAGTCTGCGACAGTTTCTGCTTTACCTGCTCCACGGTTTGGCGAGTAAGCTCCTTGCCTTGTTTTTCAAGTTGAACAGCCTTGTCTGTCCGGCCAAAATCGTAAACCGTTTGATTTACATTGATGGCTGCCGAATAGTTATCGTGCGGCACAAAACTAAACGAACCCATATCAGGAATATGAATGGTTGCGACCGGCCCTATGCGCGAATAGGAAGTTGAAAAGTCGACATTGGGAAGGTAATTCGCTTCTGCTAACCCGATTTTTGCATCAGCCACATTCAGCTCCTCATGGGCTTTTTTTACAGCCGGATGGTTGGTGGTTACTTCCTCAATAATCGATTTCAACGAAAGCGAATCGGAAGGAAGCGTTTCACTCTTTGCTGTTCCGGCAACCAAAATCCCAAATACGGGAAGCATGAACCGGAAATATCTGTTAATTTTTAAAAGCATCATATTCTGTTTTTACACTTGTTTTTTTGTTTTAGTCCTCATAATCAACACCGGAACCAGACTCACAAACGTGATGATGGCCGCCACCCAGAAATCGTCGTCGATTCCGGCAATATAGGCTTGTTTCGAAACATGCTGCATAATCATATATTTACCCTGCTGTGCTGCTGTAGCCATGTTGCTTCCCATACTTTGCTGTGCAAAATGAGCTAAGTTGGTGGCCACATTTTTAAACTCCTGCGAGCCCGACTGAATGGCTGCTCCAAATGTTTGGGCATGATAGGTAACGCGGGTTGTGAGCAACGTTGTAAATAATGCCACGCCTAAACTACCTCCAACCTGACGAATAGTGTTGGTTATCCCTGAAGCCTGCGCCATGTGTTCGCGTGGCATAGTGAGCAACATGAGGTTACTCAGTGGGGTAAAAATGATTCCCATAGCAAAACCGCGCAGGTAAAGCGAGAGCATCACAAAATTGTGTTCGGTGAGGTACGAAAGTTGTGAGTTCAGCAAAAAGCTGATCCCTAACACAACTACACCCACGATCATTGGAACTTTGGGACTGATTTTGTCGGAAACCTTTCCGGCAATTGGCGACATCATTCCCTGGATAATCCCTACAGGAAGAAACACTGCTCCTGCCTGCACTGCCGTGTAGCCCATCGAATTTTGCAGATAAAGCGGAAGCAGGAAGGTACTTCCAAACATACCAATGGTAAAAATGAGCATCACCAGGTTTCCCATACCGAAGTTGTAATCACCGAGAAGCCTTAAATTAATCAACGGATGTTTCGTGGTCAGCTCGTGCGTAACGAAAACCGCCAAAGCAATAGCCGAAATGCCAAAGCAAACCAAAATATACGGAGCGCTCCAGCCAGCAGTATTTGTCGATGCACTGCCTTCGGACAAAGCATAGAGCAAAACAGGAAGAAATACTACGACTGAAATAAATCCGACCAGATCGAATTTCCCGACCATCCGGTTGATGTATTCCTTCTGAATAACAATGGTGAAAACCATAGCGGCTATACCAAAAGGAATATTCACATCGAATATAAGCTGCCAGCTAAAGTTGTCGACCAGGTAACCACCTATGAGTGGACCAAACGACACCGACGCGGCAGCAGCAATAGCCCAAAAACCAAGAGCCATACCGCGTTGTTGCGGGGGAAACTCGCGGGTAATAATGGCCATCCCCAACGGCTGAATCGTTCCGGCACCTAATCCTTGTATTATGCGCGAAATAATCAAGGTATTTTCGTCGTACGACATTCCGCAGAATAACGATCCGAGCGTGAACATCAGCAAACCCATAAAATAAAGGCGCTTGTAACCGAACTTATCGGCCAGCCATCCCGATGTTGGCAGCATTACGGCCATCGAAAGCATGTAGGCCGTAATAACCCACTCAATCTTATCGATGCCAACGCCAAACGATGCCATAATTTTAGGTAAGCCCACATTCACAATGGTACTGTCGAGAACTGCCATAAAAGTCCCAAGCATGATATTTCCCAGTACAAACCATTTATAACGGTCGTGCTGCGGATGAAATCCCGAGCTTCGGTTACGCAGTTTCTTTCGCAGTAAATGTGACGGTGTAATGCGTCTCTTCATTATCTGATAATTTTAACAACAGCCGACATTCCCGATAAAATGCGGTAATCTTCCATTTTTTTGCCATCAGAAACTCCGTCAATCGACACTTTCAATTGAACACGCTGGGTAACTTTAGTAAAGTTACCCGAAGCATTGCTTGCCGGAATTAATGAGAATTGTGAAGCTGTGTTTGATCCAAGCGTCATAATTTTTCCGTTGAAGGTTACATCAGGATAAGTGTCCAGAGTAAAGATTACGGCCTGACCAACATGCAGATTCTGCAGCTTGGTCTCTTCAAGAAATACACTGATCCAGAGTTTATTGTCGTTCACAATGGTAAAAATCGATTGACCAGGTTGTGCAACATCGCCGGGCATCAGCCAGCGTTTCCCGATTATTCCATCGCTTGGAGCATACAGTTTCGAATTGCTTAGCTGGGTATTGATCTGGTTAATTTGTGCCTGAGCTGTTTCAACCGAAGCCTGAGAACTTTTGATTTGAGCACTCGAAACATTCACCAGCGAACGGGCTGCGTCCATTTGGGCCTGTGCAGCCTCCAGTGTTTTCTTTGCATGGTCGAACTGTTCGCGGGTAATCACATCCTTTTCATATTGAGC
>JAJZSZ010000445.1 GCA_021849365.1 Bacteroidota bacterium
CGACTACATTTTTGTTAGCAAACAAATTGATATCCTGAAATACGGAGTTTTAACCGACAGCAAGGAACAACGTTATCCAACTGATCATCTTCCGGTGGTTGTAAAAGCCATTATCAATTAAGATTAGTAAGCAGCTGGATCATTTTTATCAGTATTGGGGTTTTGATTCAGGTGCAGCAATTGTTTCAGTTATCCTCACTCTTCAGATTTGGAATGTGAGAGTTGACGATTAATAAAAATGGGCAATGTTTGGGACTCAAATATTGCCCATTTGATTTTTTATCGGACATAAAAAGAATTGCAGAATCGGATTAATTTTTATTCTTTTGGCAGGTAGCTTATCTAACTAGTTGAATGAACCCGAGCGTGTCAAACGAAGAAATTTTTATTCTTCAGAAAATGATTGACGGAGACGTTGACTCCTTCAAATATTTCTTTGACAAATATTACGATGATTTGTGCAATTTTGTCAATATTTACTTGCACAACAAGGTCTTATCTGAGGAAATCGTTCAGGATATATTTGTTTACATGTGGGGTAATAAAGAAAAGCTCCAGATCAACTCTTCGGTAAAAGCCTACCTGTTCTCGGCTTCTAAACTTAAAAGCTTAAACCACCTTCGCGACTCAAAAAACCAGAAAAGAATAATTGATCGTTTGGAAAAAACGGACCGGCTAAATACAGTCGACCCTGACCATTCATACATTGATACTGATGAATTCAGGAAAATTCTGGATACTGCAATCGAACAACTTCCTGACAAATGCAAAGCGATTTTTTTACTCAGCAAGCAGCAAGAACTAAGTAATAAGGAAATAGCAGAGCGGCTTGGAATTTCAGTGAAAACAGTAGAAAATCAAATGACAATTGCTCTGAAGAAACTACGTGAATACTTACTTCCATACCGGGGAAAAATTTTTATTATTTTTTTAGTCCACTTTCTTTCCTAATCGGCAGTCAGAATGCAAATTACATTTTACGTGTCGTTTGCATTTTATTCAGGATACCTTCTGCCTGAAAAAAAATCAAAAAAATACTGTTGGTTTTGGGGGTACGTAGTTAGTTAAGTTACTTAATAACGAAAAACAATACAAAATGACAGATCAAACTCCATGGGAACAAATACAGAGGAAGCTACGGAACCCGAACGAACCGGAAGATGAATCATTAAAGAGCTGGCTTTCGGAAAATGATGATAATCAGGGTATCTTAGATGATCTTCAGGTTATTTATTCGATAAGTGGCAATATTCCTGAACCTTTTACCGCAGAGAAGAAACTGGCCTGGCAAAAGATTAAAGCAAGAATTTCCTATCAGGAGAAGAATCACCGATATGTAAAATTACTGTTTCGAATTGCAGCTTCTTTCCTGTTGATTGCTCTTGGTGTTGGGGCCGGTTACCTGATGCAGCGGCCCGATCAGGCATTTACGGAGGTTTATTCGCCCTACGGACATAAAACGATGGTTATACTTCCCGACAGCTCTCAGGTTTGGCTTAACGGAAATTCAAAGCTGAGGTACAAAACCAATTTCAAATCTTTGCGATATGTTGAACTGACCGGAGAAGGTATGTTTAAAGTAACCAAATTATCTCATCGCTTATTCACTGTAAAATCAAAGGACGTAAAGGTTGAAGTTTATGGTACCACTTTTAACTTAAAATCATATCCGGAGGATTATTCCTCGGAGGTGGCATTGGTCGAGGGCAGCGTTGGGCTTTTTCATAACGATCAGTTAATCAAAAAAATGGTTCCTGGGGAAGCGGTCATGTACAATTTGCGCGAAAATAAATTGAGTCATTCAAATTTTAATGTCAAGCAAATTACCTCGTGGAGGACTGACGAGTTAGTCATTGAAAATGAGCCAATTGAAAATGTTATCAAATACCTTGAAAGGTGGTATGGCGTTGAGATTACCCTCGACAAATCGTTGCAGGACAATTCGAAATTAAGCTTCAAGGTAAAAACTGAAAGCCTGACTGAGTTGCTTTCAATTATTAACCATATAACTCCCATTACATACGAACTCGATGGGAAACAAGTGAAATTATCAAAACAACAAAACTTAAAATCAATAAAACAATGAGTTAAAAAAAAGAAGGCTTGCCGGTAACGGCAAACCTTTCTTAAGAATCAATTTTATTAACTGCAGATTTCACAAAACTAAAGCGCCAACTCTATGTCACTGTGAAAAATGCATAAAATGTAGTCCAAATTTATGAAAAAAAAATCAAATGCTGAAAGAAGGCTTTATTGCTATTCTCCTTGGTTAAAACGACTTTTAATTATGAAACTAATCGTAATTCTGATCCTTGTTTTGGGCTTGACGGCCAGTTATGCCGAATCTGATGCTCAAACGGGCAAAGTAAACCTGAAAGTTAAAAGCGGAACTGTAAAAGATGTTATCGAAGAGATTGAACGCCAGACCAATCTGTCGTTTATGTACGACAACAATATTTTTAAAGTTGACCGCACAATTTCAATTGATGCTGAAAACGAATCGGTAAAATCGATTATTGAGATGCTGATTTCTGGACAAAATCTGAAATACGAATTGCTCAACCGGTATATCGTGATTACATCAGCAAACAGCTCATCATCGGCAACTCAACAGCAGAAGTCTGTTTCCGGAAAAGTAACTGACTCATCAGGCGCTTCATTGCCGGGAGTTTCAGTTGTGATTAAAGGAACAACTACTGGTACAATTACTGATATGGATGGAAAGTACACCTTACCAAAAGTTCCTGAAAATGGTACCTTGCAGTTCTCGTTTGTGGGAATGCGGTCTCAGGAGGTTGCAGTAGGTGGAAAAGTCTCGATAAACGTAACACTTGTCGAAGAATCTATTGGCATTGAAGAAGTAGTTGCTGTTGGTTATGGTACGGTAAAAAAGAGCGATTTAACCGGCTCTGTAACTTCGGTGAAAAGCGATGAAATCAAGGCTTTTGCAACATCTAACGTAATGCAGTCACTTTCAGGTCGTGCTCCTGGTGTTCAGGTTTCGCAAAATACAGGTGCTCCCGGAGCTTCAGTTAGTGTTCGTATTCGTGGAACAAACTCAATTCAGGGTAGCAACGAGCCTTTGTATGTAATCGACGGTTTCCCGTTTTCAGGAAGTAATCCAACCGTTTTGAGCAACAACGATATTGAAAGTATCGAAATTCTGAAAGACGCATCGGCTACAGCAATCTACGGATCACGAGGTGCAAATGGGGTAATCCTGATTACGACCAAGCGAGGTAAAGTAGGGAAGACGTTGGTTGATTTCGAATCGAGTTATGGATTTCAGTCGCTGCGCAAAAAACTCGAGATGATGGATGCTACAGAATACGCCAAATTTTACAACGAACAGGCCACAAACGATAAAATTGCTCCATATTTTACTCAGGATCAGATTAACAGCTTCGGGAAAGGATATAACTGGCAGGATTTGGTATTCCAGACTGCTCCAATTACCAACAACAGCTTAACTGTGAGTGGTGGTACCGATAAAACTAAGTTTTCTGTTTCTGGAACTGTATTCGATCAGCAAGGTATTATTTCAGGAAGTAACTACAAGAAATACTCTTTGCGCGCTTTTTTTACCACCGAGATCAACAAAATGTTGTC
>JAJZSZ010000446.1 GCA_021849365.1 Bacteroidota bacterium
CTGTGTGCAAGACCTCCGGTAAGCAAAATAGCATCGACATAGCCATTCAAAACAACGGCCATTTCTCCAATGGTTTTAGACACCTGATAGCCTAACGCATCCTGAATCTGAATGGCAAGCGGATCACCATTTTTGGCCCGTGTTTCAACCTCCATGGCATCATTGGTACCAAGGTAAGCAACATAACCTCCCTCGCCAATTATCATCCGCCGGATTTCTTCTTTCGAATATTTCTTGCTGAAACACAAATCGATTAACTGCCCGGCAGGCAAGGTACCACTGCGTTCGGGACTAAACGGGCCTTCGCCATCAAGAGCGTTGTTCACATCAATAACCTTTCCTTTGCAGTGAGCCCCAACTGAGATTCCGCCACCCAAATGGACAACAATCAGATTAAGTTTTTCGTAGCTGCGTCCCACTTTCTGGGCATGGAGCCTGGCAGTTGCTTTCTGATTCAGCGCATGAAAAATAGAACGACGTTCAAAAAGCGGGTGGCCCGAAAAACGGGCAATTTCGTCCAGTTCATCAACCACAACCGGATCGGCCACAAACGCACGGGCACCGGGAATTTGTAAGGCAATATAGTCGGCAATCAGTGGCCCGAGATTACTGGCATGCTGTCCATAAATTCCAGCCTTGGCATGTTCCAGCATTCGGTTATTCACAAGGTAAACACCTGATTTCAAAGGATACGTTAAACCACCACGGCCAATGATGTATTTAATTTTATCAACGTCAAAACCCTCACTTACAAGTGCATCAATAACCAATCCTTTTCTGAATTCAAACTGGTCGATGATGTTGTTATAAAGAGACAATTCTTCGATTGAGTGCCGAAGTGTCTTTTTGAGTTTACACTCTGCCCCAAAATAAACTGCAAATTTTGTAGAGGTGGATCCCGGATTTATAGCCAGTATTCGAATATCACTCATGAATCAGTATTATTTACTTAACAACGCAGCAAGTGCAATAGAGTTCAGTTTGGTGCTAATACTATCGCCACGCGACGACAAAACGACCGGAACAGTAGCACCCATAACCACAGCAGCCTGATCGGCGCCGCAAAGTTTCGTATTCATTTTGTAAAAAACATTTCCTGCATCAATATTGGGGAAAAGCAAGCAATCGGCCTCACCCGCCACATCAGAGGTTATTCCCTTTATTTCAGCCGATTCCTTGTCTATTGCTACATCAAGTGCAATCGGACCAAATACGGTTGCCGGCTCAAACTGTCCATTTTCGGCAGCCTTCATTATTTCAACAGCATCGGTACACGAAACCAATGACGGTAGAACTTGTTCGGTGGGAGCTATAAGAGCTATTTTAGGATGAGAAATGCCCAAATCCAAAGCCATTTGCTTCAAATAGTGAGCCATTGCTATTTTTTGCTGAATAGTTGGGTATGGAATAATAGCAACGTCGCTTGCTATCATCAGTTTATGATAATTCGGATTGTCAATCACCGACACGTGACTTAGAACTCCACCGTGAGGCAATAATCCGGCCTCCTTGTTCAGAATAGCCCGCATGTATTTGTCGCTACTAATCAAACCTTTCATCAGGATACTGCCAGGAGTCTGTCTAACTTCGGCAACAGCCAATCGGGCAGCCTCTTCTTCTGTTTCGGCATGAATAATTCGGAACAACTGATGATCAATATGATTCGACTGGCAAACCTGTATTATAGCATCTTGGTTTCCGGTAACAACTCCTGAGACAATTCCAAGTTTTACTGCTTCTGATATCGCTTCGAGCGTATGCAGGTCGACTGCATTTACAGCAACCAGTGTTCGTTTTTGAAGAGATTTTGTGTACACAAACAAATCAGCCAAACGTTCCAATTTCATCCTTTCAAGTATTTTATTGGTGTAAAATTACCATTTCACAAGCGAATAATTACATAACAAACATCAGCTACAAAAATGTTTTTAAACCACTGAAAAACAAAACGTCCGGTGTTAAAAAACACCGGACGTTTCAATACTGTTTCGTAGAATAAGGATTGCTTATGAATTACTCCATTGTTTTTATTGATTGCTTACGATTTGTAACAGAGTCCTTATTCGAGATAAACAGCTGTTTTCTGAATAATTCGCTACAAACCTGTATTAATTGACCATCGTTGCCTGAACCAACCCGTTTTGTTTTCAATTCTGCGGACATGCTTAGCAAACTCGGCCCACATATCTGGCAATTCCTTTTTATACTTCTCATTAAGCTCACTTTCCTTTTGCTCCAAAGTAACCGGATCAGATGCAGGCATAGCTAAAACCCATGCAGGTGTATCATTTCCCATCATCACTTCATAGACATCCCAATCAAACTTTTCACCATTCTTCTTATATAAATCCACATATTTCTTAACTGCTTCAGCTGCTTCTTTCTCGTGACCTTGCTTTAAGTAGCAAAACGCCCATTTCATGTATTTCTTATCGGTGGTTTGACCAAACTTTCCATCGGGATGAAAAGAAACATCGGGCATCCAGCGGATATAGCTAAAGCGCGTGGTTGAAAGATCCCGAAAACTACTACCATCATAACCATCCAGTTCGCGTGCTTTTTTCATATATGCCGCAGATTTTTCAAACATGGCATCGAGTGATGCAAAGTTTTGCATGGGCATTACCCAAAAGAATGAATTGTCGTCGGTAGAATAGCAGTAAATCGGCAGGTCAAAATTGTGTTTTTTCCATAAATCTACAGCCTCTTGCTGTGCTTTACTAAAAGCAGCCATGTCGGCTGTTGAAACCATTTCTTCAAATACAGCAAAGTAAACGGAAGCGGGCTGCTGGGCCCTGGAGCTTACACAAAGCATTCCGGTAAAAAGAATGCCCAATACGATAAGAACAAATGATTTTTTCATATCTGATTTTTTTTAAAACCATATAAGTTACAAAAAATTAAATACTTACACAACAACCTTCATCCTAATCTATGACATTCTCTTAGTATTCGTCAACGAACAAATGGGCAAAAAGAAACGGATGCCATCTTTATTTCTTAAGATGACATCCGTTTATATAAGTTAATAATAAAAGACCAGACTAGGACTTATTGCCCCCCAAAACTATTTGTTCGGTATCCAGAGCAATCATCAATTCTTCATCGGTAGGTACGACAATAATTTTCACTTTTGATTCAGGAGTACTGATTATTCCTTCGCTTCTGAAGCCCTTGTTTTTCTCGTAATCCAACGAAATTCCAAGGTAATCCAAATCGCTACATACACCTTCACGGGTAGTATCAGCATTTTCACCAATTCCACCTGTCATAATCAAAATATCCAAACCGCCCATAGCCGCAATATACGAACCAATGTATTTTTTAACCTTGTAGTTATACATATCGAGGGCAAGAGTTGCACGTTCGTCTCCATTGGCCTTAGCCATCTCAATCTCGCGCATATCCGAAGAAATACCGGTAATACCCAACATTCCGGCGTGTTTATTAAAAAGAGTACTCGCCGAACGGATTCCAATTTCTTCTTTTTCCATGATGAAATGAACCACGCCCACATCCAAATCGCCGCATCGTGTTCCCATCACCAAACCTTCAATAGGGGTAAAACCCATGGAAGTGTCAACCGAA
>JAJZSZ010000447.1 GCA_021849365.1 Bacteroidota bacterium
GATCTCAAAAGGATATTGCTTTTCTTTAATAATACCTAACGAAAGAGCGTCATTCATAATTGATCGGATAGCCCGACACCTCATTCCCACTGTTGTAAAGTTTTTTCCAGTAGTGAGCAGATGTTTCTCAAATTTATTCAGCCATGATACTGTTACATAGTCAAATGGAATATTTTTCCCGGCGAAATCTTCGATAGCTTTCAAAGTATCTTTGTAATAGTTATATGATCCAATCCGGTTTTCATTCAATAGTGTTTCGATTTTTGCCCGAAACGCGGAGCCCAGTGTTTTATCTGAAAGTCCCTTGCCCAATCTGATGTTTAAAGATTCAAATGTAAAATCATGCTCATTGACCAAGGCCTCTACATTCGTTTTGATGTATGAAAAACTATTTTCAAGGTCCCGCCTAATCTCTGAAAGCGTCTTATTTTTAGATTCAGCTAATGATTCCCATTCTTCAGTTGATAGCGTTTTTCCGGTAGAATAATATCTCTGTTTCCCTTTTTGGATAACCTGTACTTTCACCGGATAATTACCGTCCATTTTTTCCCTTCTCGTATCAAGATTTAAAATCACAGAAACTCCATCTTTTGAATATTTCAACATACTTATTTATAAATTTGCATGTAACTTTTACGTAACTCACATTATATCTGAACGAAAACCATCAAATATTTGCATGTAATTTGCATGTAAGTATAGTGAAAAGCTACAAAATAGAGAAAATAAATACAATCAAAATAAACACAAATTCACTGTTTTACAACACTTTAGTAAATAAAGAACAATTGATAAAAATGGAGGAAAAGGCTAAAAACTGATTCATAATCATGAGGTCGGCGGATCATGCCCGCCTCTCGCTACAATGAAAATGAAGCAGTTAAGAGAATATCTTAGCTGCTTTTTTGTTTTAGCCCGACTATTAAATCCACATCTCTTTATTTCAGTACTCTATTCCTGTTTTATGATTTAAAACTAAACTCAAACAATTTCCTATACTCAAAAAGAGTTTCTAATTTTGAAGTCTGTGGGTCGTCAGAAATAAAGCTTGAAGAACGCGCGCAGAAGTAACTCTGAAATAATTCAGCTGAACAAATTAAATCGAATATATGCTCACTCAACTACTCGATCGTCAACAAAAAATTGCACTTATTGGTCTGGGTTATGTAGGTCTTCCTATTGCACTTGAATTTGCCAGAAAAATGTCGGTAATCGGATTCGACATCAACAGCAAAAGGGTGCAAATGATGAAGGAAGGAATTGATCCCTGCAAGGAAATACCATCCGAAGATTTTAAAGGCAGAGACATTGTTTTTACCTCAGACTCCAGCGATTTAAATAAAGCTTCGTTCTTTGTAGTTGCAGTGCCCACACCAATTGACGAGTACAATCAACCCGACCTTCGTCCACTCATCAGCGCTAGTACAACTGTAGGTCGGGCACTGAAAAAAGGCGATTACGTAGTATACGAATCAACCGTTTATCCCGGATGTACCGAAGAAGACTGCATTCCGGTTCTGGAGCGCGAATCGGGATTAAAATGCGGCACAGACTTTAAAGTGGGATATTCTCCTGAACGAATTAATCCTGGAGACAAAGAGCACACCTTAACCAATACAAAAAAGATTGTTTCAGGATGCGACAGCGAGTCACTGGAGGTTATCGCCAGGGTTTATGAACAAATTATTACAGCCGGAGTTCATCGGGCTCCAAGCATTAAAGTTGCCGAAGCAGGCAAAATTATTGAAAACACGCAGCGCGATGTCAATATTGCTTTAATGAACGAGTTATCCATTATCTTTAATCGTATTGGCATTAACACCTACGATGTGATAGAGGCTGCCGGAACAAAATGGAACTTTCTGAAATTCTACCCAGGACTTGTCGGGGGGCATTGCATTGGGGTTGACCCGTATTATCTTGTGCACAAGGCCAAGCAAGTTGGATACCATGCGCATCTGATTGATGCCGGACGATTTGTGAACGACTCGATGGGTGGATACATTGCCAAGCAAACTGTGAAACGCATTTTGGCAGCCGACAAACATCTCAGTCAATCGCGTGTACTAGTATTTGGATTCACATTTAAGGAAAATGTAGCTGATGTTCGAAATACCAAAGTAGCCAATATTGTTAAAGAAATGCAGTCGTACCGGGTACAGGTTGATCTGGTAGATCCTTATGCCGATCCAGAGGAAGTTAGACATGAATACCAGATTGAAATGAAGGCTCAGCCGGAAGGAACTTATGACGCCATCATCGTGGCAGTTGCCCACCGCGAATACCGAATGATGACAGAGTCTGATTTCCTTAAATTGGCTAACAAAAACTGTTTGCTGGTCGATGTCAAAGGACTTTATGCTAACCGGATTGAAAAATTGGCTTACTGGAGCCTCTAATCGAATAACAAATTCAGATCGTTTAAAAAAAGCCATAACAAACAAATAATTTCACAATCAACCTTCAAACAACAACTAGATGAAAATTACTTGTATAGGCGCCGGATATGTTGGTGGACCAACCATGGCCGTAATCGCAGAAAAATGTCCTGAAATTGAAGTGACCATAGTAGATATCAACCCACAACGAATTGCAGCCTGGAACGACAGTGACCTAAACAAGCTACCGGTTTACGAACCTGGTCTGGCAGAAATAGTAAAAGCAACCAGAAACAAAAACCTGTTCTTTTCGACCGACATTCAGGGAGCTATACGTAATAGTGATATTATTTTCATTTCGGTAAATACTCCGACAAAAACCTATGGTATTGGGAAAGGCATGGCTGCCGATTTAAAATACGTTGAACTTTGCGCCCGACAAATTGCCGAATTTGCCAACGGCGATAAAATTGTGGTCGAAAAATCGACTTTGCCCGTTCGTACGGCACAATCAATAAAAACCATATTAAGCAACAACACCCGCGGATTAAACTTTCAGGTTCTTTCTAATCCTGAATTTCTTGCCGAAGGAACTGCCATAAAAGACTTACACAATCCTGACCGGGTTCTGATTGGCGGAGAACAAAGCGCTGATGGGCTAAAGGCCATTGAAGCACTGACTGATATTTATGCGCATTGGGTGCCCAGAGAACGCATTCTTCAAACGAATGTTTGGAGCAGCGAATTGTCAAAACTTACTTCCAATGCTTTTCTGGCACAGCGAATATCAAGCATAAATTCAATTTCAGCGCTATGTGAGCGCACTGGTGCCGACATCAAAGAAATTGCCACAGCAATTGGTGCCGACAGTCGAATTGGACCAAAATTTCTGGAATCATCGGTAGGTTTCGGTGGAAGTTGTTTTCAGAAGGACATCCTGAACCTGGTTTATCTTTGTCGCCATTTTAACTTACCTGAGGTTGCCGCATATTGGGAGCAGGTTATTCATCTCAACAATTACCAAAAACACCGGTTCGCGAAGCAAATCATCGATAGTCTTTTCAACACAGTTTCGGGTAAAAAAATAGCATTTCTGGGATGGGCATTTAAAAAAGACACAAACGACACCCGCGAATCACCAGCCATTTATGTGGCCCACGAACTTTTGCAAGACCGGGCCGAGATTCATATTTACGACCCTAAAGTTTC
>JAJZSZ010000448.1 GCA_021849365.1 Bacteroidota bacterium
CACAGTGGGGTAGAAGTGTTGGCCAATGTGCCTTTCCGCGCACTGTTGCCTAAAGGACTGGAAGGAATTGTGGTTACCGGATTGGGTGCTTCGGCTCACCGCGATGCCATGCCTGTAATCCGGATGCAGCCTTGCTTGCAAAACCAGGGCTATGCTGTTGGAATTGGTGCTGCGATGGCTGCTGCCAATAACCAGCGAATTCGTTACATCGATATCAAAAAGCTTCAGAAAGAACTGGTTAAAATTGAAAGTCTGGAGCCACGGGTAATGACTGATCAGGATAACTATCCACCTAAATTCGAAGATGTGCAAAAGGCAGCCAAAACACTCACGCACGAACTTGACGGACTGGAAATTGTGCTGTGGGATACTGAAAAAGGTATTCCGGCACTTACCGATCAGCTGAATATGGCAACAACATTCGAGGATAAACTGGTTTATGCCCGGATTTTAGGAATGCTGGACAACAATGCCGGATGGGAAGTGCTTCAAAAAGCTGTTGACTCGTACGAAAAATGGGACAAAGGCTGGAATTATACCGGAATGGGCCAGTTTGGGATGAGCATGAGTTATCTCGATTGCCTGGTAATTGCATTGGGAAAATCGCGCAAACAGGAGGTGGTTCCTTCGATTATTCGTTTGGCCAAAATGCTTACTCCTGAAAGTGAATTCTCGCATTTTAGGGCTGTAGCTGTGGCTTTCGAAACGCTGGCAAGTGAGGCTCCGGCTAAAACATTGTTCGAATTGCTGCAAATGAAAGGAGTTACTGGTCATGCCATGACAACTATTCAGAAAGCCATTCAGGATACACCGGCGAGTGGTACCGATACCAGCACCCGTAACAATGCCCTGCGTGAAATCATTTTGGGACGTGCATTGTTCCGTTGTGGTGATTGCAACGGACTTGGGAACCAAATTCTGAATGATTATTCGAGAGATTTACGTGGCCATTTTTATCGACATGCCACTGGTGTGCTGAAAATGGGTGCTTCTCCAAAGGAAAAGAAGCTGGAATTGTAACATTTTGTATATTGGCGTATCCCAAAATTAAACTGAGTATGGAACTGCCTTTAACTGTAACAAATATTTGTATTGGCGAAATAGCCCGCTACAATCCCAATTCAATGGCTGTATTTCAGAAATATGGCATCGATTTTTACTGCAAAGGCAAACAGTTGTTAGGCGAAGCTTGTGCAGCATGTGGTTGCAGCGAGTCGGACGTTTTATCCGACTTGGAGAATATTTCGTCTAACCTCGATCCTAATCAAAATTTCAATGATTGGTCTATCGATGCATTAATCGAATACATCATCGCTAATCATCATCAATATGTGAATAAAACAGTTCCCGAAATTGTTGTTTTATTCAAGGCTGTTTTAGCCGATTCTTCAATTAAAAGTGCTGATTTAATAAGAGTGAGCGAGATATTCCGCCTTCTGGGGAACGATATGAAACAACACATGCAAAAAGAAGAACTGGCCTTATTCCCTGCAATGAAGAAGTTAGAGTCAATTAATCAGAATGAACCCACTGTCAGGTCAGTCTCCATACAAACACTAATCCCGGTAGTGGAAATGGAGCATGATACCTCCGGAATTATGCTGACGCAGATTAGCGGTCTGTTTGAACGGATTATAAATGCTGATTGTATAAGCAACGACCTGACTTTACTGGCAGCGAAAATGAAAGAGTTCGAATCGGACTTAATAATGCATATTCATGTTGAAAACAACGTTCTGCATAAAAAAGCCATTGAGTTGGAGCAAGCACTAATGAACTGATTCAAATTTACCTGTAAACTTTGTGCCCAATCAACTTGAGGCTCCCTTCTTTTTCGAGTGTTTTTACCGAGCGAATCACAGTTTCTACCCGCAAGCCTGTTAAGTCGGCAATTTGTTGGCGCGTGAGGCTTACTTCGTATTTTTCATGTGCCGGAACGCCTTTTTCTTTCTTCATATAGTCAATAAGGCTCAAAATTCGGTGCTCCGGATTGTATCCCGATATCTCCTTTAGAATCATAGACTTATACAGCAACCGGTAGGCCAGCATTTGGGTAAATGCAAAATGGATGTCAGGATTCTCCTTTAGGAGCTTGATAAATTTGGTTTTGGGCAACTTGTATAAACAACTGTTTTCTTCGGCAACCGTGCAGGCAGGGTAAGGCGAATCGTCGAACAATGGAGGTTCTCCAAAGCTTTCGCCAACCTCAAATATGCCCTGCGTGAACATTTTTCCTTCTGAATTGAGGTTGAACATCTTGATTTTTCCGCTTTTTACCTGGTAGTAATTGGTTGCGCGTTCATTCTCGTGAAAAAGGTGCTTCCCTTTTTCAATTTTAATTTCGGTTGCGCCGTATTGTAAAAGCAATCGCTCGTCTATCATATAAAGTTTTTGGGGGAATATGTCCACAAAAAAGTGAAAACACAGATTTTCACAAAGTTATTTTCGTAGTGTCTTTTGGTGTCTTTAAGTTTTTGCGGTTTTTGGTTCATCTTTCATTACAAATTTACTTAAAAGAATAAAATAAGAGTTTTTTATCCCCTATTTCTGATTTCTTTTTTCATAAAAAATCTCCATTTGATGTTTAATTCATTGATTATAAGAATTATAAAAATTTTTGTCCTTATGATTCTGCTCATAAAAATACCTGTAGGTCCGAATTTACTTTTGTTCACATCGATTGATCATTCAAAAGACAAATTATAAATCTTTAAAAAGTAAACTATGAATATTCGGAAACTATGGTTTGGATTTATCGCGGTGATGGTCTTGAGTTTTGGAGTGCTGGGGTACTTCGGAATCGAGATTTACAACGAGGCACCGCCTATTCCTGAAAAAGTGGTGACCACTGACGGAACGGTACTTTTTACCGGCCAGGACATTCAGGACGGGCAAAACATCTGGCAGTCGATTGGCGGCCAGGAACTGGGAAGTGTCTGGGGGCACGGAGCATATCAGGCGCCCGACTGGACGGCCGACTGGCTGCACAAGGAAGCCATTGCCATGTTGGATGCCTTGTCAATGGAAAAATTTCAGAAGAAATTCGACGAAATCGACCGGGCCGATCAGGCATCGCTGAAGATCAAACTTCAGGAGGAAATCAGGAAAAACACCTTCGACACCGGTTCGAAAACCATTACTGTAAGCGCCTTGCGTGCCAATGCCATTAAAAGTACAGCTGCCTTCTACTCCGGATTGTTTACAAACGATCCGGCAATGGCTCAGTTGCGCCACGATTATTCTATTCCTGAAAATTCGATCAAAACACAGGATCGGATGGATAAAATGACCGCATTCTTCTTTTGGGCATCATGGGCTTGTGTCACTGAGCGCCCCGGAAGCGATCTGACTTACACGCACAACTGGCCGCACGAAGAGTTGGTTGGAAACGTGGCTACCGGCGATTTGCATATCTGGACCGGTTTTAGTGTGATCATTCTCTTGTTGGGCGTTGCTTTGCTGGCTTATCAATATGCCCGCACCCGCGACAACGAAGAGCATGTGCCTATGCCTTCAGAAAATCCGCTGATCAACCTTACCTCGACACCTTCGATGAAGGCTACTCTGAAATATTTCGTGATT
>JAJZSZ010000449.1 GCA_021849365.1 Bacteroidota bacterium
TGTACCAATGTTTCGGATGTTCACCATATAACGAAATCGGGTTGCATCTGGAGTTTTGGGAAGATGGCGACGAGGTGGTTTCATACTGGAATCCACGGCCGATTTTGCAAAGTTATCCCAAAGTGTTGCATGGCGGAATACAATCGACCCTGATGGATGAGATTGCCGGTTGGGTGGTTTACGTCAAGTGCGCAACCGTTGGAGTTACCGCTGAAATGAAAGTCAGGTTTAAAAAGCCGCTGATGATCGACCAGGGCGAGGTTATGGTTCGGGCAAAACTGCTCGAACAAAACAAGCGCACAGCAACAATCCAGTCGCGACTGATCAATTCGTCAGGTGTGGTTTGCGCCGAAGCCGAGCTTCGTTTTTTCCTTCTTTCAGAATCAGAAGCTCGTGAAAAGTATAAGTATCCGGGAGTTGATGCTTTTTTTGAATCATAAATCCATTGAATGATGAAATTATTTTGTGTTGCACTTATTTTCTTATCATTAAGCTTTGCTGGTTGGGGTCAGCAAACGTTTATTGCTGCAGGTAATCCCAATATCAGGTATGTGGGGCGTGTCGATTTTTCGAATCCCCAGGAGGCTCGTTTCGACTGGCCGGGCGTTTATATCCAGTTTAGCTTTCGTAGCTCTGAATGTTTAGTAAAAATGAGCGATACCGGCCGCAATTACTACAATGTTATCGTTGATAACAATCCTGCCAAAGTAATTGAGGTAAAAAGCGACACTACCTTGAGGATTGGCGAAAAACTAGGGCCACAAATTCACAAAGTACAGATTTTTAAGCGAACAGAGGGAAATCAGGGCATCGGAATATTCAAAGGCATTTTGCTCGATGGAGGAGGAGAGATGCTTCCATGGAAAGATATTCCTTCGCGCAAAATTGAATTTATTGGTAACTCAATTACCTGCGGATACGGAACCGAAGCCAAATCGAAGAACGAGCATTGGACGCCTTCAACCGAGAATAATTTCCAGAGTTACGCGCCAATTATTGCCCGCGCTTTTAATGCCGATTACCACATTATTGCTCATTCGGGACAAGGTGTTGTGCGAAATTACGGCGATAAACAGAAAGTATCGGCTTTGGCAATGCCCGGTCGTTTTAACCGTGTTTACGACGAGCAGGAGCAACCCGTATGGAATTTTAAACAGTGGATACCCGACCTGGTAGTGATTAACCTGGGAACAAACGATTTCAGTACCCGGCCATTCCCCGACGAAGATGTTTTCAGAAAAGGTTACGAAAACCTGATTAACGAGGTGCGCAGGCAATATGGCGATCTGCCTGTTTTCTGCATCGTTGGTCCCATGATCGACGAACCTTGCTACTCGTATGTAAAGAAAATGGTCGAGGATTTCAGAAGTATTTATCAGAAGAAAAACGTATATTTTATCGGAATACCTACTTATCTGCTTAATCCTGAAAAAGACCTGGGGGCCGATTCTCATCCTAATTACCAGGGGCAGCGCAAAATGTCAGCACATGTATTGCCGGTTATTGGCAGTATTTTGGATTGGGGGTATAAAAATAACGAGCTCTGATTGTAAATTTTACCGAATAAAATGCCTGCACCTGTTTTTTGATTGGTTTTTTGAACCTATTTTTGTTGAAGTTGAAAATATCAACGCACAAACATTCTATTTAAATCAACTAAAAAAATTATCATGAGTTTAAAATTGAACGTAAGGAAAGCATTGTCGTTTATGGCTTTGGCTGTTTTTGTTGCCGGTACGATTGTATCGTGTGCGCCACCAAAACCAGCTAAAGAAGTTGGTCTCCAGTTGTGGTCGGTTAAAGAAGACATGAAAACTGATGCCAAAGGTACTGTAGGAAAAGTTGGTGCCATGGGCTATAAAATCATCGAAGCTGCCGGTTATGGCGACGGTAAATTCTACGGAATGGAACCTGCCGAATTTAAGGCGCTTTGCGATGCCAGTGGAGTAAATTTCTATGCATCACACTGTGGTCAGGCTGTACCTGATTCTGCTGGCTGGGCTGCTTCTATGGCATGGTGGGATACCTGTATTGCTGCACACAAAGCTGCTGGTGTAAAATACATTGTTCAGCCATTTATGGATAAAGTGGGTTACGAAAGTCTTGCCGGTTTGAAACGTTACTGCGATTATTTCAATGCCATTGGCGAAAAATGTAATGCTGCCGGTATTCGTTTTGGTTACCACAACCACGATGGTGAGTTTAAAGATGTTGAAGGCCAGACTATCTACGACTTTATGCTGAAAAATACCGATCCTGCCAAAGTAATGTTCGAAATGGACTTATACTGGATTACTGTTGGCGGTAAAAATCCGGTTGACTATTTCAATGCTTATCCTGGCCGTTTCGAATTATGGCACGTGAAAGACAAAGCTGAAGTTGGTGGAAAAGATACTAAAATCGATTTCAAACCAATTTTCGAAAATGCCGCAAAAGCTGGTATGAAAAAATACATTGTTGAAGTGGAAGAGTACAATTTCACTCCGATTGAAAGCGTGCAGAAATCGCTCGAATTTTTGCAGAATGCTGAGTATGTGAAATAATTCACACTTCAAGCCTTAAAAAAGGAAAGAGCAACTTTACCCTCTGGTATTGTTGCTCTTTTTTTTGAACTAACTAACGTTTAACTATATACAATTGCCTCTGCAATTCAGAATTTAATTGCCCAATTCCGGCAGAAAAGCCTTGTTTCCGGAACGGGATTTGTTTTCCGACAGGAAAGCCCCGGCATAAATCCGGGACTTTTGTCGGTTCAGTATGAAAAAGTTACCATGAAATTTTTCCTAAAACGAGATTGTATTTACAGTTGTTGAACTTGACAACGACACTGTTTTTTTCAGACTTGCCCCCGATGACGAATACGTTCCGCCTGAATACAGCCCTCCGATAGAACTTCCGCCCGAGTATGAACCTCCGGTATAAATGGAGTAGGAACTTCCTTTTGACAGCGACGATGATGAGAATAGGAATTTATAGCCACCGTTTTTAGGCTTAAAGGACAATAAATCTTTTCCGGCAGAATCCTGAATATGCAAAAACGTGCTTGACGAAATTTGTGCTGACGATGAAATATACATATTGGCCTGGGCCGATGTTGTGCTCATGGCTTTGGTCATGTTTGAGTTTGACCCTGCGCCAATAAACAAACCTCCTTTCATCGTGAACGTTCCGTTAAAGTCAACTGCTTCTTCCACTCCGCTCAGCGGGCCGTTGGCAATCACTGTTCCACCCGATATTTCTACGTTTCCGTTGCTGTCGATGGCATCGCCGTTGGTGCAGCTGGCTATTAGTGTTCCGCCGGCTACATACAGGCAGCTTCCGTCGTTCGATTCTGTTCCTCCCGCGGTGGTGCCTTTCGTGGTGTTTATTCCGTCGTTCGAAGCGGTCAGGTCGAGTGTTCCGCCGTTCATATAAATGAAAACGCTTTCAACTGCTTCGTATGATTTGCTGATGGTTGTCGATCCGCCATTAAATATCACCGAAGTTTCGGAATGTATGGCATCGTCGGTTGATGAAATGTTTATCGTTCCGTTTTTAATCGTTATGGTGCCATCGCTCACCATGGTTTTGGGGTGGTTG
>JAJZSZ010000450.1 GCA_021849365.1 Bacteroidota bacterium
TGGCAATTACTGCCGACGACACAAACATATTAATATACTCGGCAAACAGGTAAAAACCCAGTTTCATCGAGCTGTACTCGGTGTGATAACCACCAATCAATTCGGTTTCACACTCCGGAAGGTCGAACGGTGCGCGGTTTGTTTCGGCGATGGAACAAATCAGGTAAATCAGGAACCCCAGTGGCTGGTGGAAAATATTCCAGTTAATACCTTGTTGCTGTTGCACAATGTCGTGGAGGCTTAGTGATCCGGTGGTCAGGATCAAAGCGATAATCGACATTCCCATTGCAATTTCATAACTGATCATCTGCGAGGCTGCCCTGATGGCACCCAGCAGAGCGTATTTGTTATTTGAGGCCCATCCGCCAATCATAATACCGTAAACGCCAATGGAAACCATTGCAAAAACGTAGAGAATGCCAATATTGAGATCAGCAATCTGCATCGAAAAATCCAATCCTCCAATGTTTAAAGTACCTCCCCAGGGTATTACCACTCCGGTGAGCATTGCGGTTACCATGGCAATGGATGGTCCTAAAATAAACAGTTTTTTATTGGCAGTAAGGGGGATAATTTCTTCTTTCATAAACATTTTAACCCCATCGGCCAACGGTTGTAACAGGCCAAATGGTCCGGCACGGTTAGGTCCACGCCTGTCTTGCATAAATGCGGCTACTTTCCGCTCCCCATAGGTCGAGTACATGGCAACTACCAATGTAATCAGGAATATGATGACCAGGAAAATGGTTTTATAAATATATAACGTCCAATCCATAATAGTATTTAACTGTCAGGTACATGCAATGGTTTACAAGATACCCGTTTTTATATCTTTAAACTAATCTTTATCGGTCTTCTTTTGAGCTTCAGGCTTCACCAATTTCTCGTAATGATTCTGAGAAATTACCGAGTGCCGCTCAATTTTTCTTGGGCCTTCAATCGCCCAGTCCGAATTTTCCTTGTGTTCAAACCGGCAATCATTACAGATAAATTCTTCCAATTCGCCGTATTTGTCTTTTCTTCCTGTTACCCGAAGAATTTCATCACCTTTCTTCCAAAGCACAACTTTTCCACTGCATTTCGGGCAATCGCGATGTGCGTCAAACGGCTTGGTAAACCACACACGGCTTTTAAACCGGAAGGTTCTGTCGGTGAGTGCTCCAACCGGACAAACATCAATCATGTTTCCGGAGAAATCGTTATCAATGGCTTTGGTGATGTACGTGCTGATTTCAGAATGGTCGCCACGACCCAAAACACCATGAACACGCTGATCTGTCAACTGGTCGGCAACCATCACACAACGGTAGCAAAGGATGCACCGGTTCATTTGCAACTTTATTTTATCGCCAATATCGATGGGTGCAAAGGTCCGGCGTTCTTCAATGGTTTGAGTGTCAGCCAATCCATGCTCGTACGATAAATCCTGAAGGTGACATTCGCCGGCCTGGTCGCAAACCGGGCAATCCAACGGGTGGTTGAGCAATAAAAATTCAGTTATTGCGCGACGGTTTTCCATCACTTCAGGAGAAGTAATGTTTTGAACCACCATTCCGTCTTGTGCAGCTGTACGGCACGAAGCCACCAGTTTGGGCATCGGACGCGGATCTTTGGCCGATCCCTGAGCTACTTTAACCAGGCACGAACGGCATTTGCCGCCACTACCTTCGAGTTTCGAATAGTAGCACATGGTTGGCGGAACAACGGCACCGCCTATTTTGCGGGCAGCTTCGAGTATAGTTGTTCCCTGCTCAACTTCTACCTCAATATTGTCAATTGTTACCTTGATAAGGGACATTTCTGTTGTTTTACGTGATCTTCAAATTCCTGACGGAAATGACGGATTGCGCTTGCAACCGGCCAGGCAGCAGCATCGCCCAGCGGGCAAATCGTATTTCCTTCTATGTGTTTCGAAATGTTGAACAGCAAATCGATGTCTTTCATCGTGCCGTTTCCATCTTCAATTCGTTGCAAAATTTTCTCCATCCAGCCGGTACCTTCACGGCAAGGACTGCATTGTCCACACGATTCATGATGATAGAACCTTGCAAAAGTCAGCAGGTTCTTCACAATACAGGTAGTTTCATCCATTACAATGAATCCGCCTGATCCAAGCATAGTTCCGGTTTCGAAACCTCCTTCGGCCAGCGATTCGTAACTCATGAGGCGGGGTTCTCCTTTGGCAGTTTTCAGAATGAGATCAGCTGGAAGAATTGGGACCGATGAACCTCCGGCAACAACTGCCTTCAGCTTATTCCCGTTGCGAATTCCGCCGCAATATTCGTCGCTGTATATAAATTCTTCGACCGGAAGACCAAGATCGATTTCGTAGATGCCTGGTTTATTGATGTGTCCGCAAGCCGAAATGAGTTTGGTTCCTTTGCTGTTACCAACACCAATAGCCGCATATGCTTCGGCGCCGTTATTCATGATCCATGGTAAGGCCGAAATTGTTTCAACATTGTTTACCACGGTAGGACAGTCGTATAAACCCACAATAGCAGGAAATGGCGGCTTGATGCGCGGATTTCCGCGTTTCCCTTCAAGCGACTCGATCAGTGCAGTTTCTTCTCCGCAGATGTAAGCTCCTCCTCCGGGCTGGCAGTAGAGGTCAAGCGAATAACCACTTCCCAGAATGTTTTCACCCAGAAAACCGTTGGCATATGCTTCCTCAATCGCTTTTTCGATAATCCGAAGTACATAAAACAATTCGCCGCGGATATAGATGTACGAAGTGCGGGCTCCCAATGCAAACGAGCCCAAAATCATTCCTTCAATCAACTGATGCGGATTCAATTGACCAATGTGGCGGTCTTTGAAGGTTCCCGGTTCACTTTCGTCGAAGTTGCAGACAAAATAGCGAGGTTTATCGCTGCTTTTATCAATGAAACTCCATTTCATTCCGGCCGGGAAACCTGCACCTCCACGGCCTCGTAATCCCGATTTTTTAACTTCGGCTGTTACTTCGTCCGGAGAGAAATATTTCAGGGTTTTCTCAACCGAGCTATATCCTCCCAGTTTTCGGTAAACATCAAAACCGGCAAGCCCTGGAACATCGATATTATTTAGTAAAATCTTATGTGCCATGACTTATAAATAGGGGTTTGTGTGCGAACATTTATTTTCCTGAGTCCATTGATGCAGCAGCTGATCTGCTTTTTCTTTGGTCATATTTTCGTGGTACTCGGTTCCTACCTGAATAACGGGCGCATTTCCACAGGCAGCCAGACATTCAACTTTTTTCAGTGTAAAACGTCCGTCAGCAGTGGTTTCTCCGGGTTTTATTCCCAGTCGCTGTTCGAAATGCTTCAGAATGTCTTCCGAACCGTTGAGCCAGCAAGGGCCGGTCTGGCAAACCTCAATCACACAGTTACCAACCGGTTTAAGGTTAAACATGCTGTAAAAAGTGGCCACTTCGTACACTTCAATGGGCTGAATACTCAGCAGCGACGCCACATAATCCATTACTTCAGAACTAAGCCAACCGCTATTTTCCGCCTGAGCAATATGCAGTACCGGCAATAGGGCCGATTTTTGCCTGCCTTCCGGATAGCGCTTTATAAGCTTGTTGACAGAT
>JAJZSZ010000045.1 GCA_021849365.1 Bacteroidota bacterium
TGTTTATACTCGTTTTTACATTAGTTTCTTTTCTGATTCGTGTGCTGCAGCAGCTATAAAAGTTGATGCAAGTATGGTGAATATGTACGCCTGAACCGTACCTGTCAGCAGGCCGAAAGCCGTCATCACAATCGGGAAAATGAAAGGTGTTATTGTCAATAAGATGCCCAGAATCATCACTCCGCTCATCATGTTTCCGAACAAACGAACGGCCAGTGCCAGCGTTCGCGAAAACTCGCTGATGATGTGAAACGGAAGCATTATCGCCAGAGGTTTGATATACGATTTCAGGTAATTCAGAATTCCATGTTCCATGATATTAAACACAGGCACCGCAAAAAACACGCATATTGCCAGGGCTGCCGTTGTTGAAAGCGAACTGGTCGGCGGTTCGTACAAGGGCAAAATGGTCAGCAGGTTCGAGGTAAAAAGGAATAAAAATAAGGTCCCAAGAAATCCGATGTAAGTCTGAGCCTTGTGCAGCCCCACATCCTCAATCTGCTTTTTTATCCCGATGACAATCATTTCGAGGATGCTTTGCCACCGCGAAATTTTTGTGGCCACAACCAGTTTCCGGGTTACGCACACCGAGCCGATTACCAGAATCAGCATGATTGCCCAGGTGGTAACAATCGTGAGGTTTAGCTTCACCAAACCATATTCGAACAACACCACATCATCAGAACTTATTCTCATGACTATCCTCCTTTGTTACTGATTTTACCGGCCTCCTGAAATTGAGTCATCCGCATAATAATCGTCCGGGCCACAACAAAGCCCAGCAGACACACCAACATTCGTTCCCAATGATTTTGGGAAATGAAATAAAATGCAGTGATGGTTACGCCCAACCGAACAAACAGGCTTCCCATAAACCAAACCACCGGTTTTTTGGAAAGAACCGCCTTTTTTGTTGTCCACCAAAGACCGCCAAAGAAGAATCCGCCCACCATGATGCCTGCAGCGAATGTGAATATCAGGAAACTAATCTCTTGCATTTGCATAATTTTTAATTGTCATTTCTGTTTAAACCTAAGTTCTTATGGCTGCTTATTTTCGTCGTCTTTGTGAATGTCGTTGTGTTTACGCGATACCCAGTGCCAGGCGCTGATACATCCTATAATTAAGCCTATCAGCAAGAAAGTCAGCGTCCACGATTGCGTTCCGTGAAAACGTTTGTCGAGCCAAAATCCGAGCAAGGCGCCTGCCAGCGTGGGAACTACCACCGACCAGCCCACCAGCCCAAACATTCCCAGTCCATACAAAACACCTCGTTTCGATTTGCCCTTTTCTTTAAGCCTCCGTTTTTCCTTTGATTCAATCATCTGGCTGAATTTCTTCTGCCTTTGAGAACTTTCAGTATCCATAGCTTCACTTTTGTCTGAATTCTTCGAACCTCCGGATAAAGCCCAGTTCGAGCTTTGCCATTACCGACCGTACTTTTTTCTCTTGCTCATCAATGTTCAGAAATTGCTGTTCCACCACCTTGTGCAGGTTGGGCGGATCGGCGCCACCAATGGCATTTCGCACCGAGACCAACACGTCGAAACCGGTTTTAACCAGAATTCCCTCATCAACAGCTACGAAAATTTCTTCGCCGGATGCCGTTTCATACATGAAAATACCGGGAGCCAAAGCAGCTATACAATCCAGGCGTTGTGGCAAAAGTCCAAATGAACCCTGAACTGTTTCTGCAACAATACGTTTGATCCCCTTCAAATCGGCAAAAACCTGGAAGGGAAGCAGTATCTTCAGATTCATCAGCAAGGGTTCCATGGGTCACTTCTTTAGTTCATTTATACTTCCAATCATATAAAATGCACTTTCAGGATAATCATTCAATTTGTCCTGAAGAATTTGTTCACAGCCGTCCAAAGCATCATTTAAGCTAACCAGCTTACCCTGAATACCGCTAAATTGTTCGGTTGTAAAAAATGGCTGAGTCAGGAAGCGTTCCAGTTTACGGGCCCGAAACACAACTTTGCGATCGTCGGACGAGAGTTGTTCCAGTCCGAGCATGGCAATAATATCCTTTAAGTCTTCGTATTGCGCCAAAGTTTGCCTGATATCCTGGGCCAAACGATAATGGCGGTCGCTGACAATTCCCGGAGTTGCCATTTTTGAGCTCGATTGCAACGGGTCGATCGCCGGATACAAGCCTTCGCTCGCCCTTTTCCGTGACAGAACAATAGATGCCGACAAATGCGAAAACGTGTGTACCGAGGCCGGGTCGGTTAAATCATCAGCAGGCACATAAACAGCCTGAATAGATGTAATTGCGCCGGTATCGGTATTGGCAATGCGCTCTTCAAGGCGCGACAATTCGGTGGCCATCGTCGGCTGATATCCCAGGCGGGAAGGCATTTGTCCCATTAATCCCGACATTTCCATTCCGGCCTGAATAAACCGGAAGATATTGTCCATCAGCAGTAAAACATCGCGATGTTCGTCGTCGCGAAAATATTCGGCCATGGTCAGTGCAGCCTGCCCAATCCGGAAACGGGCACCGGGAGGTTCGTTCATCTGACCAAACAGCATAACCATGTTTTGCAAAACGCCAGCCTCTTTCATATCGCGGTACAATTCTTCACCTTCGCGGCAGCGCTCTCCAACTCCGCAAAAAATGCTCATCCCTTCGTGATGTCCGATCATATTGTGAATCATCTCGGTAAGCAGAACCGTTTTGCCTACACCAGCCCCGCCAAAAAGTCCGGCTTTGCCACCTCGTTCAAGCGGCACCAGCACATCAATAAGCTTGATGCCGGTTTCAAAAACTTCTGATTTGGTTGAGCGTTTGCCCAATGGTGGAGGATCCTGATGTATCGAGCGCCAGTGTACATCCGACAATTCACCTCTGCGGTCGATGGTATTCCCGAAAACATCAAACATGCGTGAAAAAATACCTTTACCAACAGGTGCTTTTATTGGGCCTTCAGTATTTCGCACGATCATTCCCCGCGCAAGACCCTGCGTAGGTGTTAGTGCGATTCCCCGAACGCTGTGTGCATCGAGTTGCGACAATATCTCGATCGAAATTAGGTCATTCCCACCGGTTTTCAGTAAAGTATATACCGGAGGTAACTGATGCTCGAAGCGAATGTCAACCACACTGCCACGAACAGAAATTACTTTCCCGAAATCTTCTGAACCACCTGTATTTTGAGGTATAGTATCCATATGCTATTTTTAAGAAAACAGGATAAATACCAATCAACTTGCAGAAGCTAACCCAGAATCTCTTCAATATCACTTTGGCTTTGGCTGACTGTGAAGACTGGAACTGCTGATCCGTGAATTATTTCTTTTGAGAAATCGCCAATGGTGGTATTGATTTTGGAAGCGACATTATGCTTCCGGATAATAACCAGGTCTGGTTTTTGGGTTTCGATATAATCCAGCACCGATTCGTACTGGTTCTTTTGGCTTGCCTTTAAAATCTCAACTTCGCAACTAATTCCTCTTTCCAAAAGCATGGCTTTAATTCTCTCTGCGTTTTTTGAGGCCAAACTTTTTTGCTCGTCAATATGAATTTTCAAGGCCGATACAATTTGGATTTTTGCGCTGGTCTTTTTGGCAAACAAGCTCGCCCACAGCAACTTTTTGGTGGTGCTCTCTGAAATATCAATCGGAATAAGAATGTTTTTCAGATGCTCAGGAGTTGAATCCTCATTAATTGATAATACCGGACAATATGAATGAGCGATAATTCTGTCCATGTCATTTTGAACCAGCAGATTCGGAATTCCTTTTTGATGAAGGCTCCGTTTTAGAATCATAAAAAAGAAGTTGTCGCTGCGGCCTTGAGCGATAAGAGTTGGAACTATTTTCCCCATTATTACCTGCGGAATTACGTTCGCCGGAATTTCTCCTCCGAAAAAATCTTTTAAAAAATCTTTTAGATTTTGTAAAGCCTGCTCTTTTAACATTCTCACTTTTCGGGAAAGGAAAATGAACTTAATGGGTGGAATAACATGCAGAACAAAAATCCGGAAAGGAAAAACCTTTTGTAGATACACGGCTTGTTTAAGAACAATCTTACCTTCATCACTCAAAGCAACTACTGCCAAAACATCATGTAATCTGTTTTCCATATTGTGCTTTTTTAGATTTGGCTAACAACTGATATGCTGATAATTATCCTTATCCGATTTTTACATGTTATACGTTTATTGTTTAAAAAGAGATATAAATTTTATGCAAAGGATATGTCGAAAAGAAGAATTATTTTCCTTCGACCACCAATATCTAAATTAGCCGTTATAAAAAGAAGCAACTATTAAACTAGTTGAATAATAGTATTATATGAGTCTTGTTTTGTTGAGTTTATTTGCCGATACAGAAATTTTTAAAAATATGTCCCAGAATTTCGTCTGTAGAAATCTCACCGGTTATTTCACCAAGGTAGTGGAGGCACTCACGAATGTCCTGTGCTAAAAAGTCACCCGAAATATGGCTTTCAAGCCCAGACTGAACTCGTTGTATCGACTCGTGCGCCCGCGATAAAGCTTCGAAGTGGCGCGTGTTTGTGACAATTACAGCGTCCTCGTCGATAGATTCGAGAGAAACAGTTTGTTGCATTAGAGTTATCAGCTCGTCGAGGTTGGTCCTTTGCTTGGCTGCAATAAAAACCATTTTTTCGTTTGGCAACAGGGGTAATTCCTTCAGTGCTGAGATAGTCTCCGTTAATCCACGATCAACTTTATTTACAGCAATTATAAGGTGCTGATCATTAATTCTTTTCCTGATTTTTCGGATTCTTTCTGTTATTTTTTCAAGACTGTTCTGAGCATCGACAACCAAAATAACAATTGAAGCCTGATCTAATTTATGGTAGCTCCGTTCAATCCCCAATGTTTCAATCACATCGCTGGTTTCGCGAATTCCTGCTGTATCAAAAAATCGGAAAGCTGTGCCATGAATGTTTACCACATCTTCAATTACATCGCGTGTTGTGCCATGTATGTCAGAAACGATAGCTTTTTCTTCGTTCAGTAAAGCATTCAGGAGTGTTGATTTCCCTACGTTCGTTTCACCAACAATTGCAACCGGGATACCATGTTTAATTACATTGCCCAGCTGGAATGAACTCTTCAGTTTGTGAAGTGTTGTTTCAATTTTGGTAACCAATTGTTTGAGCTGGTTTCTGTCGGCAAATTCAACATCTTCTTCACTGAAATCAAGTTCAAGTTCGATCATGGCAATAAAATGCAGCATTTCGTCCCGAAGGTTTTTCAATTCATTGGAGAATCCTCCGCGCATTTGATTGATTGCCACTTTTTGAGCAGCACGATTCGTCGAAGCAATCAGATCGGCAATTGCTTCAGCCTGAGATAGATCCATTTTCCCATTGAGAAAAGCACGTTGGGTAAACTCGCCCGGACGTGCCATTCGGGCACCACGGCTGATCAACAGTTGTAAAATCCGCTGCTGGATATAAACCGATCCATGACAGGTTATTTCAATCACATCTTCACCAGTAAAAGAGTGGGGGGCTTTAAAAATAGAAATGATTACTTCGTCAATTAATTCGTTTTCATCGCTGATACTTCCAAAATGTAAGGTGTTGGGTTGCTGAGTGGCTAACTTTTTGTTCGGATTTGGCGAATGAAATACCGTATCAGCAATCTCAATAGCTTTTTCACCTGAAAGACGGATGATTGCAATAGCTCCCATTCCAGGAGAAGTTGCTATAGCACAAATAGTTAATTGATCGAGCATAATAATATGTGATTTACCTGCAAAAATACATTATTTATACTGATTAAACAGTCCATTTCTATCTTCAATCTCCCGGTTGAGATTTCGAAAATACGGGTTAAAAATTCCATTGAAATCGCGCAAATTATCTTTGATTTGTTGATAAAAAGAGCTGCAAACAATCGTTTCCGCATATTTTATTACTTTTGCCCTTAGTTTGAAAATTCATAAATCAAATATTTTAATATGAAACTTCTTGAAGGAAAAACGGCCATAATTACTGGCGCATCGAGGGGAATTGGAAAAGCAATTGCCATCAAATTTGCTGAAGAAGGTTGCAACATTGCCTTCACCGATCTTTTTGAAGATGAAAATATGAAAAACACTGAAGCAGAGCTTGTTGCTTTGGGCGTAAAAGCCAAAGGATATGCTTCAAATGCTGCCAACTTCGAAGATACTGATCGGGTAGTTAATGAAATTGTTGCCGACTTTGGTGCTGTAGATGCTTTGGTAAACAATGCCGGTATTACAAAAGATACTTTGTTAATGCGTATGACCGAAGAGCAATGGGACGCTGTTATCAATGTAAACCTGAAATCGGTTTTCAACTTCACTAAAGCCGCTCAGAAAATAATGCTGAAACAAAAATCGGGTTCAATTGTAAATTTGAGTTCGGTTGTTGGAGTTAGCGGAAATGCTGGTCAGTCAAACTATTCAGCTTCGAAAGCCGGAATTATTGGTTTTACCAAATCAATTGCAAAAGAACTTGGTTCACGCGGCATTCGTTCAAATGCAATTGCGCCCGGATTTATTATTACCGAAATGACTGCTAAAATTCCGGAAGACGCACGTAAACAATGGGAAGCTAACATTCCGATGAAACGCGGTGGAATGCCGGAAGAAGTTGCTAAAGTTGCTTTATTCTTAGCTTCTGATTTATCTTCGTACGTGAGTGGGCAGGTTATCAACGTTTGCGGTGCAATGAATACCTAGTAGTTGATAATCAATGATATATTAGTAAGCCGGATGCATTTGCTCCGGCTTTTTTAGTGCTTACCTTGTTTATTTGTTAATAAGTTATTCTGCATCAGTATCTATTGATAATCATTCTTTTCGTATATTAGATTAGCTAATAATATAACTGAAATGAGCCAAAAAGGAATTTCCTTTCGATTAAATTCACATGTTACCGCTTTTGCCATCCTTATTATCGCAGCTATTGTATACATCAATGTTCATTTCAGTAATAAAATTTTAATTGGTAAAATCGAAGAAGGTGCAGTAAATCAAAGCAATCTTGTTATATCCCGGATTTCCCGAGTTACTGTAGGAGCTGAGGAAATTGCCAAAAACGTATCTTTTCAGACGCTTTATTATTATAAGCATAACGATCTCGATCTTTTTTTGAATCAGGTGTTGAAGGCCAATCCTATAATTGAAAGTATTCATGTGGAGTTTCTGAATGAGGAATCTCAGAAGTTTTCGGCTTGCAATTCACCCATTAAATGCCCTCACCGATGTAACTTAAATGAAGGCATTTTTCCGAAGCAGACTGATGATTATGGAAAGGGAGTTTGGTCGAAACCGTTTTATTGCATGAATGATACTACTCATGTGATGGTTTCTTACCGTATGCCTGTTTATTTCCCCGATTCAAAGCAATTGGTAGGACAGGTTTATTGCGAAATTTCACTTCGCAAAATGAATGAAATGCTGAATGCTATGAAAATAGCCCATAATGGGTATGTTTATATCATCGATCGGGATGGAAATTTTATAACTCATCCTAAACAAGACTGGGTTCTTAACCGCAATTTTTTCAATAATCCTCCATTCTCTGCTCAAAGAAACCAAAGTCAGATTGTGGAGGAAATTAAGTCAGGCCAAAGCGGAGCCAGGTATGCCCGATCAGAATACCTGAATAATCAGCCCGTCTGGTTCTATTTTGCCCCACTTTTGGATACCAACTGGCGCATTATAATTGTCATGCCAGAGGCAGACTTGTTTCGGGAACTTGATCTTATTTTCTGGAAAATTATTTGGGTTTCTGGCTTTGGAATTCTTATATTATTCCTCTTAAATATGTTGATATTCAGGCGAATATTGACTCCATTGGCTAATATCACTGAAGCTATTCAACGTTTTAGTTCCCTGCCTGGGAAAGAACAAAAATCAAAAGATGAAATTCAAATGCTTACCGACAGTCTGGAAGATTGGCAGGCTAAGTATGGTTCATTAATCAAAGAAAGAAGCCAGACTGAATCGGATAAACTTAAGTACGAGAAAGATCTGAAATCGGCACGTGAAATCCAGCTGAATATTATTCCTGCCGGAAAGGCTGTGTTCTCGGAACATCCTGAGATTGATTTGTTTGCAATTTTCAAACCAGCCGAAAAAGTTGGAGGTGATTTGTATGATTATTTCTTTATTGATGCGAATCATTTATTGGTTGCTATTGGCGATGTATCAGGTAAAGGAATTCCGGCCTCGCTATTTATGGCGGTTGCAAGTACTTTAATTAAAACTAACGCTCAAATTTTATCGGCAAAAGAAATTGTAGACAAGGTTAACCGTGAATTGAGCAATCGAAATACAAATCAGTATTTTCTGACACTTTTTGTTGGTATTCTCGATGTTAGCACAGGCGTTTTAGACTATTGCAATGCGGCACATAATTATCCCTATATTTTGCGTAGTGACGGAGAGTTGCATACCCTTTCCAAAAGTCATGGCTTACCTCTTGGCATTTATAAAGACAAACCATACAAAAGCAGCACTGTTGAGCTAAAGAAGAATGATACAATGATTTTATATACTGATGGAGTAATTAATGCAGTTGATGATAAAAAGCAGCACTACGGAACCGACCGTTTGGAAAAGAATATTCAGAACCTGAATGAACTTACTTCAGAAGAAGTTGTGGATCGTTTACTAAAAAGTATAGTAATTTACGAAGGCAATAGCTATCAGGCTGATGACATATCGCTTTTGGCATTGAAATATCTTAAAGAAACAGAAAGCCCGGTTTAACCGGGCTTTCTGTTTCTTTACTTCTTCACTTGCGTTGCTAATATCTTAATCTTTATTTTTTCCGTCTTTTTATCAAAGCCTACCGAAATAGTATCACCCTGAACAACAGATGCTTTTATAATAACCTCTGCCATCTCGTCTTCGAGATATTTTTGAATTGCTCTTTTTAAAGGTCTCGCACCAAATTGAGAATCGTATCCTTTATCAGCAATATAATCTTTCGCAGCGGCCGATATTTTTAATTTGTAATTTAAAGAGTTAACGCGTTCGTATAATCCTTTTAACTCGATATCAATTATCTGGTGAATATGTTCCTTGGTCAAAGGATTAAACATGATTACATCATCAATACGGTTCAGGAATTCAGGTGCAAAGGCTTTTTTAAGCGCTTTTTCGATAATGTATTTTGAGTTATCACTATCTTCTGTATTTCGATTCTGGGTATTGAATCCAACGCCGCGGCCGAATTCAGATAACTGACGAGACCCAATGTTCGAAGTCATTATTATGATAGTATTCTTAAAGTCAATACTACGACCTAAACTGTCGGTTAGGCGTCCTTCGTCCAATACCTGTAGCAATAAATGGAACACATCAGGATGAGCCTTCTCTATTTCGTCAAGAAGAACAACACAATATGGTTTTCTGCGCACTTTCTCAGTCAGTTGTCCTCCTTCTTCGTAACCGACATATCCGGGAGGAGCTCCAACGAGTCTTGAAACAGAAAATTTCTCCATGTATTCACTCATATCGACACGTATAAGCGAATCAATACTATCAAATAAATATTTAGCTAATACCTTGGCTAGTTGAGTTTTACCTACACCGGTAGGTCCCAGGAAAATGAACGAACCAATTGGTTTATTCGGATCTTTAAGCCCTGCTCGGTTACGCTGAATTGCTTTAACAATTTTTACAATAGCATCATCCTGACCAATCACGCTTCCTTTAAGCTGCTTACCCATGTCCATTAACCGTTTGCCTTCAGCTTGTGCAATTCGCTGTATAGGTACTCCCGACATCATAGCTACAACTTCAGCAACTTTTTCTTCGGTTACCGTTTCCCGATGACTAATAAGTTCTTTTTCCCACTCTTCTTTTTCCTGTTCAAGAAGTTGCATGAGACTCTTTTCTTTATCCCGATGGTTGGCAGCAAGCTCGAAATTCTGACTCTTAACAGCCTTTATTTTTTCTTCCTTCGTCTTTTCAATTTTCTCTTCCAGTTTCACTATTCGGTCAGGAACATTGATATTCGAAATGTGAACCCTTGAGCCTGCTTCGTCAAGAGCATCAATGGCTTTATCAGGTAAAAAACGGTCAGGAATATACCTGGCAGTCAGTTTAACACACGCTTCAATGGCTTCGGGAGTATAAATTACATTGTGATGATCTTCGTAGCGTTGCTTAATGTTATTGAGGATTTCAATGGTTTCGTCAACCGAAGTTGGTTCGACCATAATTTTCTGGAACCTTCTTTCCAAAGCTCCATCTTTTTCAATTTGTTGCCGATATTCATCAAGAGTAGTAGCTCCAATGCACTGTATTTCACCACGGGCCAAAGCTGGTTTCAGCATGTTAGCGGCATCAAGCGATCCGGTAGCACCTCCGGCTCCGACAATGGTATGAATTTCATCGATAAAAAGTATAACGTTGCTAACCTTCGACAATTCATTCAAAATGGCTTTCATTCGTTCTTCAAACTGACCACGATATTTTGTTCCGGCAACAATTGATGCTATATCCAGACTAACTACGCGCTTGTCAAAAAGAATTCTCGATACTTTTTTCTGAACAATCCGTAATGCAAGTCCTTCTGCAATTGCAGATTTACCTACACCAGGTTCGCCAATCAGAATTGGATTGTTCTTCTTTCTTCTTGATAATATCTGGGCCAGACGTTCAATCTCTTTTTCGCGGCCTACAATGGGATCCAGATTATTTTCTTCGGCAGCTTTGGTGATATCAACCCCAAAGTTATCGAGTACTGGGGTGTCAGATTTGGGATTAGCCGGTTTCTTTTGTGATGATGAAGACGAAGAACCTCCTGCAGATTTAGAAAAACTATCTTCATCCGAATCTTCATCGTCAAAATCCGACTTTGCCTCCGGATTTTTGTAATCCTCCAGCCGTGATTTCAGGATATAATAATTAATATGGTACTCATTCAGGATCGTACTTATCAAGCTGTCTTTATCCTTAATAAGAGCAAGCAGAAGATGACCCGTATTAATAGTAGGACTATTAAATGCGCGTGCTTCAAGGTAAACAAGTTTCAGCGCTTTCTCGGCTGATTTCAGCAACTGTACTGAGGCCTGCGAGTCGATACTTTTGCCAGTTCTGAGTTTTTCCTCAATCGATTGTTTTATCTCTGACAAATTGACGCTAAGATTTGTGAGGATCTCAATTGCAACACCCTCGCCATCTCTTAGAATTCCGAGAAATATATGTTCCAGTCCGATGCTTTCATTTCCCAGTCGAATAGCTTCCTCTCTGCTGTATGAAAGTACATCTTTAATACGTGGTGAAAATTGTGAATCCATATGTTTTGTCACATTGTTTAAATTGCGTATTCAAAAATAACAAAAAGTATTCCTAAAAAGTTGGAGAAGACCTGATCAATGTCATTTTCTTTACTCAAAAATACGCAATAAAAGCGAAGTGCATATTTTAATTTATTGATTTTACGAACATTACAATGTTAAAATCTTATTCGGAATTAACCAACGAAAAGCTTAATAATTGCTTGATTCATAAAGTATTTTTGTATTTTTGTCAATCAAAATTTTTAGTACAAGAAATCTATAGAGGAGAAGTAAATGTCTGAAGGCGAAAAAATTATCAAGATCAATATTGAAGAGCAAATGAAGTCGGCTTACATCGATTATTCGATGTCGGTTATTGTATCGAGGGCTCTTCCTGATGTAAGAGATGGTTTAAAGCCGGTACACCGCCGTGTTTTATTTGGAATGAGCGAACTAGGAACTTTATCCAATAAACCATATAAAAAATCTGCCAGAATTGTCGGTGAAGTACTTGGAAAATTTCACCCACATGGCGATTCATCTGTTTATTTCACTATGGTTCGTATGGCCCAGGATTGGTCGCTGCGTTATCCGTTGATTGACGGGCAGGGAAACTTTGGGTCGATTGATGGTGACAGCCCGGCAGCGATGCGTTACACTGAAGCCCGCTTATCTAAAATTGCAGAAGAGACTCTTTCGGATCTGGAAAAGAACACCGTGGATTTTCAGCCAAATTTCGACGAGTCGCTGAAAGAGCCAACGGTATTACCAACCCGAATTCCTAATTTATTGGTTAACGGTACTTCAGGTATTGCAGTTGGTATGGCAACCAATATGCCACCACATAACTTATCAGATACCATCGATGCAATTGTTGCGTACATTGATAATCCTGAAATTGATGTCAACGACCTCATACCAATTATTAAAGCTCCTGATTTTCCAACCGGGGGGATTATTTATGGATACAGAGGTGTTCAGGAAGCTTTTGAAACCGGAAGAGGACGAATTGTAATACGTGGGAAAGCCCACATTGAAACAACGCCGAACGGACGGGAAAAGATTATCGTAACTGAAATTCCTTACATGGTTAATAAAGCAGAGCTTATTATGAAGACTGCCGAGTTGATCAATGAAAAGAAAATAGAGGGAATTTCGAATGTAAATGATGAGTCGGACCGCGAAGGTATGCGTATTGTTTTCGATATTAAGCGTGATGAAATATCGAATGTTGTTCTGAATAAGTTATTTAAATACACTCAGTTACAGAGTAGTTTCAGTGTAAACAATATTGCGCTTGTAAATGGTCGCCCAAAACTTCTTAATCTGAAAGAGTTAATTCACTATTTTGTGGAGCACCGGCACGATGTTGTTGTCCGGAGAACACAATTTGAACTCGATCAGGCAGAGAAACGCGCTCATATCCTGGAAGGATTAATTATCGCCAGCGACAATATTGAAGAAGTAATTGCAATAATTCGTGCTTCAAAGAATCCTGACGAGGCCAGATTGCAGCTCCAGGAGCGTTTTAGCCTGACAGAAATTCAGGCAAGAGCTATTGTTGAGATGCGTTTGCGCCAATTGACTGGTCTTGAGCAAGATAAGTTACATCAGGAATATGAAGATATCCTTAAACAAATTGAATATCTAAAAAGCGTATTGGCAGATATCAATTTACGTATGAAAATCATTAAGGATGAGCTTACTGAAATCAAGGAAAGATATGGTGACGGTCGTAAAACAGAGATAGTTCCTGATGCAGAGGAGTTTAATCCGGAAGATTTTTACGCTGATGAAGAGATGGTAATAACCATTTCGCACATGGGATATATTAAACGGACCCCATTGACTGAATTTAAAACCCAGGGTAGGGGAGGCGTAGGATCAAAAGGAAGTACAACCCGTGATGATGATTTCCTTGAACACATGTTTAATGCATCAATGCACAACACTTTGTTGTTGTTCTCGGAAAAGGGAAAATGTTTCTGGTTAAAAGTTTACGAAATACCGGAAGGAACTAAAACCTCGAAGGGTAGAGCTATCCAGAATGTTATAAACATTGAGCAAGACGACAAGATTCTTGCATATATCAATGTTAATAATCTGATCGATCCGGAATATATCAATAACAATTACATTATTCTGTGTACTAAAAAGGGCGTTATTAAGAAAACTTCACTAGAAGCATATTCAAGACCTCGGCAAAACGGTGTTAACGCCATTACAATCAGGGAAGACGATCAACTTTTAGAAGCGAGAATGACTAACGGTAGCAATCATATAATGATGGCTGTTCGTTCAGGAAAAGCTGTTCGTTTCGAAGATGCCAGTGTTCGCCCGATTGGAAGAACAGCGTCTGGAGTCAGGGGAATAACACTTGGCCATGACCAGGATGAAGTTGTTGGCATGGTTTGTGTTGAAAATGAGAATGAAGATATTCTGGTCGTTTCGGAAAATGGATACGGAAAACGTTCGAAAATTGAAGATTACCGATTGACGAATCGTGGAGGAAAGGGTGTTAAAACCATTAATATTACTGAAAAAACAGGACAGCTGATTTCGATCAAGAGTGTTAATGATGTTTCTGACCTTATGATTATCACACAATCAGGACTTACAATCCGAATGTCGATTTCATCGCTCCGTATTTTAGGAAGAACTGCTCAGGGTGTTCGTTTAATAAATCTGAAAGAAGGAGATCAGATTGCTTCAATTACAATCGTTCCGGCAGCTGATGATGCGGAAGAAGTTGTGCCGAACTTAGATGAAAATCCTGAAGTTTCAAATGAAAATGATCTGCAATCAGAAGAATAGATTAATTTTAATTAATATAATAAGCGTAACAACAAACTTTTTATCACAATGAAGAGAACGACAATTTTATTTGTTTTACTTTTTGCTGTATCGGGCGTATTCGCTCAGAAAGGCAAAGTGACCAGCGCTTTAAGCTATAAAGATGCTGGTAAGCTCGATAAGGCGGTTGAAGCGATTGAAGAATCAATTGATGCTTCAAACCCAAAAACCGAAAGTTCTGTAACATGGCCAAGAACTTATGAAGTAAGGGGTGAAATCTATCAGGCTGTATTTCAATCGAAAGATGAAAATTACAAAAAACTTAGCGCTGATCCATTGACAGTAGCTTTTGATTCTTATATGAAAGCCCTTCAACTTGATGATAAAGGTCGTAATGCAAAAAGTATGAAAATTAAATTCACACTTTTGATTGGAGACCTTACCAATCAAGCAGTTGCTGCATTCAACGAAGAAAACTATGAAAAAGCCATGAAATCGTTTGAGCAGATTATGGCTATCGAACAAACTCCAGCCTATAAAGCTGATGATCCAAATGCTGTTGATACAGTTATCATCTTCAATGCTGGTTTGGCTGCTTATAACGCTAAAAATTACGATAAAGCTATTCAGTATTACAAAGAGGCTGCCAAATACAAATACAATGGAGCAAAAACCTATTCTTTGATTGCTAACAGCTATTTCCAGAAAAAAGACACTATTGGTGCAATCAATGTATTGCAGGATGGTTTGAAAGAATATTCAGAAAATGGTATTCTTTTGGTTGAAATTATCAACGTTTATTTGAACGCAAATAAAGTTGATGATGCTATGAAATATTTAAATGTTGCGATTGCCCAGGATCCTAAAAATGCTTCATATTACTTTGCGCAAGGAACTTTGTTTGATAAACTTCAGAAAACAGAAGAAGCTGCAGCCAGTTATTTGAAAGCCATTGAATTTAAAGAAGATTACTTTGATGCTTATTACAATTTAGGTGCACTATATTACAATAAAGGTGTTAAACAGGTAGATGTTGCTAACGCTGTTCCAAGCAACCAGCCTGATAAATACGAAATTGAAAAAGATAAAGCTGACGTAGAATTCAAAAAAGCTATTCCATATATGGAAAAAGCTCACGAAATCAATCCAACCGATAAGTTTACTTTAGAATCATTAAAAACTTTGTACTATCGTTTGAAAATGTTGGATAAACATGCTGAGATTATTGAAAAGATGAAAAACATTCAATAAGCATATTTAAGGAGGAGTTTTTAATTCCTCCTTTCTTTAGATATTTAAAAATAACATAATATTAATTCTAGGACAAATATAGATTTTCAAAAGAAGTCAAAAAAGCGAACATAATTAAGTCAAAATCTTTTGCTTGTTTTCGCTGAATTTATCAGTGGTAAGGAAATATCAAAACCTGAAGCTTTAACAAAATAACGATCAATTAGCAATTAAAATTCGTATGTATTTCGTGCGATGGATTTTTTGCTAGGCAAAATAGCTAAAGCTTTTGCCTGATTTAAATACGTCAGAAGAAAATTATATACACTTAGTTACTGGAACTTTTTAGGGCGAATTATTTTAGCCAAAATTTATCTTCAAATAAATCTCATTCTTAAGAAGTTCACTTGAAAACTTCAACAAATAACCGACAAACAAATGAATTGTGCTATTAAATTGTGATAATTCAATTTATCTAAAGCAGAAAATTTAAATTACATTTGTAAAATATAAAGATTAATAAATTGATTGTCAGTCATTTGTGTTATTTATATTTGTAAATAATCTATTATTGCGATATGAAATCGATTATTCAGATAAGATTTATGCTTATTTTTTGATCAATAAAAAACGATGATATATCATTTTAATTTGATATACCATCGTTTAATAATACGATAAGCGAAGGTCAAATATATCCTTTCACCCTACTCGTAAAGAATAAAACTCTTCAAGGCTCCGGTCAATAATTTCATCAATTTCCTTCAATACTTTGGTTTTTGGCTTGAACCTGAAGGCCTTGTCATCTTCTTGTTTCTGTCTTAAAACATCACGAAGAAGATACATTGTTTTGATCATTTTTTTTAATCTGTCTTCTTTCATGGCTTAACATTGTTTGTTTACTCCAAAGCTATGAAGACGATTTTCCAAACACAACCCTTATAACTTACTATTTTGTTAAAAAACAGTAAAATTATTGGTTAAAATCTAAATCGCGCTTAATATAGGCTCCATAATCTTTCAATATTGGCTCATATTCCTGGTGAAATAGTTTTGATGAGATAATAAAATCAGCTGTCGATCTGTTGGTAGCTGTAGGTATATTGTACAGAGTTGAAATCCGTAACAATGCTTTAACGTCTACATCGTGCGGTTGTGGCTGCATTGGATCCCAGAAAAAGATAAGCATGTCGACCTTTCCTTCACATATTAAAGCTCCTAATTGCTGATCACCACCTAGCGGACCCGATTTTAGGCGGACAATGTCAGGCGGAATCACATCATTTTCCCGGCATTTTTCAATTAGTTTATTTTCAACCAAACTTCCTGTTGTCCCGGTACAAACAAGACTATGATGAATGAATTCCTTCCAATTCCAGGTAACCCACTCAATCATATCTTTCTTTCGATTGTCGTGAGCAACTATTGCAATTACTTTTTTCTTTTTCATGATATAATCAATTAAATTATGAAAATTCGATGCTAGGTTATGCTATAAGCACAAATATATGCTTATTTGGACGAACGGTTATTGGGGAAATTTGGAATCAGTGAATCTGTTTCTTTTTATTCAAAAAAAATAAGGGTATGATATTTAATATCACACCCTTATAGCAAAATTAAATAAAGTTTATCAACTCATCTGGCTTTTTAAACCATTTACCCATTTCTCAATTCTGTCTTTTGATAATCTCGGCTGAGTTTCCTGATCGAGTAATAACCCTTGGAATTTACCGCCAACTAAGGCTCGCGATGATTCAAATGTGTAACCTTCGGCCGAAGTTTGTCCAATCAGCTTTGCTCCTCTTTCCTGAACGAGTTCTGCCATAATTCCAACAGCATCTCCAAAGTTTTCAGGATATTCAACCTGGTTCCCAAGGCCAAAAATAGCGATTACCTTTCCAGAAAGGTCTAAATCTTCCAATGCTGGTACAAATTCATCCCAATAATTTGGCAATTCTCCATCGAACCATGTTGGTACGCCAAGAATCAGATTTGTGAATGAAAGAAACATTTCTTCATTTAAATCTTCTGCATTAACTGGCGCAATATTGAACTCAGAACCAAATGCATCTTTTATTTTTTCAGCAGCTTTGGCCGTTTTTATTGAATTAAAACTATAGATAATACCTATTTTATTCATGGTTATTATGATTTTAATATGCCAATATTTCTTTTGCAGTTTTATATATTTTTTCAGTATTTGGTAGTATTATTCGCTCAAATGAACGATGAAAACCAACCGGAGTAAAGGAAGATCCAACTCTTTTGACTGGTCCGTCGAGGTACTCAAAAGCTTCTTCCATGATTAAAGATGTAATTTCGGCACCAAACCCTGAATGTACCTTATCTTCATGTACAACAATTACTTTACCTGTTTTTTTCACTGAATTCAGAATTGTTTCTTTATCAAGCGGAATTAACGAACGTAAATCGACAACTTCTGCAGATACACCTTCCTTTGACAACCTCTCAGCAGCTTCAAGACACATATGTGTCGTATTGCCATAGGTAATCATGACCAAGTCCTCCCCATTCCGACGAACTCTTGCTTTTCCAAAGGGTACTTCAAAATCATCGGGTATTACAGTAGCTGCTTTGGGATCGTTATACAATGCCTTAGGCTCCATAAATAATGTCAAACCTTTTGATCTGATGGCAGTTCGTAAAAGACCTGCTGCATCATCGGCAAACGATGGATAAACAATGCGTACTCCAGGAATTGAAGTTAAAGCTCCTTCAATTGTCTGCGAATGGTATAGTCCTCCACCAATATAGCCGCCCGACGCAAGTCGAATTGTAATATTCGGGGTAAATTTGCCATTCGATCTCCAATAATCATGGCTAGAATCGACGTATTGCTCCATTGCCGGCCAGAAATAGTCAGCGAATTCTGCCCCTTCAATTACAATCCTGATTTTGTCGTTATAACGCGACATGCCGTTAGCCGTACCAACAATAAAATCTTCGGCAATTGGTGCATTAAACACTCTTTTAGGGCCAAATTCCTGCTGCAATCCTTTCGAAACATTGAATATGCCTCCCTTATCTTTATTGGCCATATCCTGCCCCCAAATAAATGTATCAGGGTTGAGTCTGAACTCTGCCTTTAAAGTTTCATTTAACGCTGTAATCAGTTTCTTTTTCTCTCCACTTTCCTGGTGCACACCTTCAGGATATTTTTGAGAAACATAGGGCTCAGGAAGCACAAAATCGAGATAGGTGTTCGGATCCGGATCAGGAGCGTTCAACGCTAGCTTGTGTGCCTCTTTAAGCTCAATTTTAGCCTCATTTTCGATTTTTTCCAGTTCTTCGGGAGTGAACCTTTCATAACGGATCAGCATTCGTTTAAACTTGACCAATGGGTCGTAATCCTGTACATAGTTTCGTTCTTCTTCCGAGCGGTACAATTCATGCCGGTCGGAGTTTGAATGAGAATGGATACGAATACAGTTAGCCTGAACCATTACTGGCATTCCGGTTTCAAGCGCATGCTTTTTAGCTTCGTGCATTGCATTCATCGAATCGAAAACATCTTTTCCGTTGCAATGTATGATCCTGAGATTTTTAAATCCGGTAAAATTGTTTGCAACCTTTCGGTTTGCAGTCTGATCTTTTTTAGGTACCGATATGCCAAATCCATTATCCTGAATGGCAAATATTACCGGAAGCTTTTCTTTTGATGCTCCATTAATAGCCTCATAAACAAAACCTTCAGAAAGAGAAGATTCTCCCTGAACGCTAATCGCAACAGTTTTTTC
>JAJZSZ010000046.1 GCA_021849365.1 Bacteroidota bacterium
CGGGATACATTATACTTGGAATTTCAATTCTGATATGGCTGATGATTCCGGTGGTTCCGTTTCTGGGATTATCGGTCGGGAAAATTGCCGGGATCACAACCGGTTTGGTCATCGCAGGTGAAATCACCTTCTATCTCAGTATTTTCCTGATAGGAAAGGAATTTCTAGTCAAAATAAAGAATAAATTCAGGTTGCGGAAAGCTAAAACTCCATCGGAAGCCGATCCTGCCGATTGAAAAATACTATAACTCTACCAGTTTGTTTTTGATGGCATAAACCACCAGTTGTGCTGTGTTTTTGCTTTCGCTTTTTTCAAGAATATTGGCCCGGTGCTTATCAACAGTACGTTTGCTGATGAAGAGTTTGTCGCCAATCTCCTGATTCGATAAACCCTGGCAAATCAGGATCAGGATTTCCATTTCGCGTTCCGAAAGTTCAGTGTGCGATTCTTTGCTTTTCGACGATGATTTCAGGCTGGCAACCAGGTTCTGAAGCAGTTCAGAAGAAAAGAACGATCCACCGTCGTAAACCACATCGAGAGCCGTTTTTACTTCCTTAATGTCCGAGTTTTTCAGCACAAAACCCTTCACTCCGGCGTTTACCATTTTGTAGTAATAGTCTTCTTCGCCATACATTGAAAGGGTAATAATTTTCAGATCGGGATATAATTTTTGGGCAATGGTGGCTGCTTCAATCCCATCCATCACCGGCATATTAATATCGAGTAAAACCAGATCGGGAACATTCTTTTCCAGAAGCTCAAGAAATTGTTTCCCGTTTGATGCTTCTCCGATAACCTGGTAATCTTCAAGCGTGTTCAACAATATCCTCAACCCGTTTCTGAACAGCGTGTGGTCGTCAACAATGATTACATTCCGTTTAGTTTGTTTACTCGTCATGCGTCTGCACTTTTATAGTTACCTGAGTTCCTTTTCTGTTTTCACTTTCAATATTGATTTCGCCCTTCAGCGAATTAATCCGCGAGTAAATATTAGAAAATCCCATTCCACTACCACCTTGCTGCTCAATGATTTTACTCACATCGAATCCCTTCCCGTCATCTTTGTAAATAATGGTCAGGCTATCATCAACAAGCGACAAAGATATGTTAATCTTTTTTGCGTGAGCATGTTTTATGGTATTGTTTATCAATTCGCAGATAACGCGATACAAAACAACTTCCACGTTGGCATCAAACCTTTCGTCTTTAAGTTCGGTAATCAGATTAATACGAATGGTTTTTGCAATGTTTATTTTATTGATAAAGTTGTTGAGGGCTCTGACCAGTCCAAAGTTACTGAGCACGTGCGGACTCAGGTTGTCCGAGATTTCTTTCAGGCTTTTAATGGCTTCGTTTATCACCAATTCAGTATTTTCAACAATTTCGCGCGAGGCTTCGTCGTGCTTCATCTGGGCCAACGACGAAACCGACATTTTAACGCTCGACAATAAGGGGCCAAGTCCGTCGTGAAGGTCTTTGGCAAATCGTTTGCGTTCCTTTTCTTCCGTTTGGATAATGGTATTCAGAAACATTTTTTCGGTTAGCCGCCTCGAATCTTCTACCCGTTTCATGTACTTAAAAATCTTCTGAATAAGGAAAACACCTATGGCAAAAGCAAGCGAAGTGATGAGTCCACCCCAAACGAAAATTTCGCGGGTGTCCTGTGGCTTTATATCACTGATATAAGGCAAAAACTCGACCAGACGGGTAATAGCCATTAGGATAAAACCAAGTGTTAGAAGCATCCACGACGAGTTGTATTTAGTAACCCGGGTTAGTCTTACAGCAACGCCAACCGCAAAAAACTGGAGAACAATGGCTATAACAAAGAGTATTTTAAGGATCATGGGCTACCGTTTAATCAGTGGTTACAAAGTTATTGCTGAATATCGACATTTGTGTGCTTAAACATCAAAACTATCAAATTTAATTAACGGAATGATCTGTTTTGATAGTTGTTCGTGCTGATCTCAACATGGAACCCGACGTATAAAAAACTACGGCACAAACAATCCATTTGAGTACAATCAGAGGTAACGACTTAACCACAAAGGCTGCTACCAAAACGCCTGCAGCCCCGGCTACCGAAAGTGCAACAGCAGTTTGCCGGTCGTACGAATTTTTTTTTATAAACTGTGAACTGCCAGCCAACATTAATAAGGCGGTTGAAGTCATCATTAAAGGAAATGCAGTTAGAGGGTTCATCCCAAGTGCGAAAACCATAGCCATACATGGAGCATAAAAACCAACTCCGATAGTTTGCAAAGCCCCAAAAACAAAGCTCATAACTACGATTAACATGAGTTTCCATCCTGCCAGTCCGGTGGCTTCGCCGCCTAAAGGTAGCAGGTTTAATAGTCCTGAAAGAATGAGGAATCCCACCAACATCAATCCGATACCCATACCGGTTTGAATTCGCGGACGCGATAACCTTGCCACAATACCAGCTCCAAGTAATGCTCCCAAACTGGCAGAAGCGGCAACCGAAATCAGTGTGATTTTGTCGATATCAACTACGGTCATAAAAATAAAGGCCTGAATAACAGTAGGGATGGTATCGCCAACATTCATAGTGCCGGGAATGAGACGGTCGTCGACCAGCCTGAAAAACTTGAATAATGCGGTTTGCTGAGCGAAGCTGCCAATACCCAATGTATCGAGAAAGTTGGTTGCGAACCCAATTCCAAGCCGCGCAGGTATTGCTTTTGCAGGTTTTTCAGACCGGTTTCGCAAAACATCACGGAGATAGGTGAAACTGAATAACCCGGTAAGTATTCCCAATATGGCTTTAAGCAGAAGAATCATTCCATGCAAATTGGTTGCTGCTTAAAGCTACAAAATGAAAAGATCGGAAGCAAATTGAATAATTCACTTCCGATCTTCCTGTACTTTTCGGTTTTGCTGAAACGGATTACTTTTTCTTTTTGTCCAGAATCTTTTCGATTTCGTCCATAACTTTATTCATGGCAACCGTCGTTTTTTCAAACGGATCGGATGTAGTCATGTCAACTCCCGCTTTTTTCAGGATTTCGATCGGATAATCGGAACCTCCGGAAGAAAGGAATTTCATGTAATTTTCGAGGGCGGTTTTATCGCCACTCATTACTTTTTCGGCCAGCGAAATCGATGCGGTGAATGAAGTACTGTATTGATAAACATAGAATGTGCGATAGAAATGAGGAATTGCGGCCCACTCCATGCTGATGTAATCGTCCACCTTGCAAATGCCTTTATCGTTGCCATAATACTTGTCTGTGATTTCTTTGTACAGTTTCGAGAAGCTGTCGCCGGTCAGCGGTTTTCCCTGCTCGGCCATTTCGTGTATCCGGAGTTCGAACTCGGCAAACTGCGTCTGGCGGAATAGCGTGCCTTTAAAGTTGTCGAGCCAGTTCATCAGAATCGACAATTTCACATCATCGTCTTTCACTGTACCAATGATATAGTTGAAAAGCAATACTTCGTTAAACGTTGAGGCTACTTCGGCTACAAAAGTCTCGTATCGCGCAAGTGGAAAGGGCTGTGTTTTGTTCGAGAAATAGCTGTGCATAGTGTGTCCTAGTTCGTGAGCCAGCGTGCTGACGTCATTGTACTGATCGTTGTAATTCAGCAAAATATAGGGATGTCCGTCGTAGTCCGATCCGTTTGAGTAAGCGCCTCTTTGTTTTCCTGTAGTTGGGTAAACATCAATCCAGCGTTCATTAATGGCTTTTTTTACCGTCGAAACATACTCGTTGCCCATTGGCTTCAATGCTTCCAGAACGATTTTTGTAGCTTCATCATAGGTATATTTCAGGTCAACATCTTTCACAACCGGAGCATAAATATCGCTGTATTTGAGGGTGTCGAGGCCCATCATTCGTTTTTTGATGGTGAGGTAGCGGTGGAAAGATGGCAGACTTTTATTTACATTGGTAATGAGCGATTGATACACGTCGGTTGGAATTTTGTTCGGATAAAGCGAAGCTTCGAGCGACGAATTGTAATGTCTTGCCCTGAAACGGTAAATGTCGGTTTTAACCTTTCCATTCAGCATTTCACCATAAGTACCTCTAAAATTGGCATAGTTGTTCCAATATGCTTTTGATGCTATTTCACGGTCGTTGCGGTTGGCCGATGCCCGTATTTTACTGAATTCAGAACTGGTCAGTTTTACTTTTTCGCCATTCGATAAGATAATTTCAGGATTTGGCATTTCGGCATTCGAAAAGGTTCCGTAAACCGAGCTAGCAACTCCGGTAATCATTCCGGCAAAGGCCATAATTCGTTCTTCTGGCTCGCTTAGGCTATGTTCTTTGGTGCGGAACAGATCTTCCAGTCCTTTGCGGTAAACTTCAAGTTTGGGTTCCTGTTTGATAAATCCGTCGATGGTGTTCCAGTCAGCGGTTAAGATTTCAGGATCGATAAAAGCTGCCTTGGCTGCAAAATTTGAAAATAACTGTTGCAATTCCTGCCTCATTCCGGTGTATTTCATGTCGCGGGTATCGAGGTCCGATTTCATTGAAACATAGCTGAATAATCGGGTGGCCTGTCTGGATATTTCGGTGTTGTATTGCAAGGCTTTAAGCAGGTTTGACGCCGATTGCGTAAGTGTTCCCTTAAATTTTTCTACTTCATCCAATCGGGCTTTGATGTCATTCAGTGCCTGGCGCCAGGATTCTTCGGTGGAGAACAGGCTGGTTAAATCCCATTTGTATTTTTCTGAAATTTCTTCACGTGCTTTTTGGCTGTAGCCATTCGTAATTGCAATACAAAGAAGTAATGCAGCAAGCGCGAATTTAAAATTGAACGATTTCATTTTGTGAGTTTTAATTTGTCGATGGATTGGTATTCGGTTACTGCGATTTATTACAACTATTGATGAAGGATGGGTTGACTGTTTTCTTTTTCCCATTCCCAGCGCGAGATGCCACCCCAGTTGATGTATCGCCTGTACCCGGCTTTTCGCAGTTTTTTGGATACGATTTGAGCATTGGCTCCAACAGTACAGTATATAATTAAATATTTGTTTTTGGGTATTTCGTTTAGCCGATCGTTCACCGTACCTGCCGGGAACGATCGGGCTGTGGGAATATGACCATTCGAATAAGCCTTTTCCGACCGGACATCGATAATCCAAATGGAATCAACCGGATTTTCAACTATTCGTTTCAACTCCGCAGGTTCGATATATTTCTTCAATACTTTACCCTGAGAGCCAGCTTTTCCTACGTTCACCGACTGTGCGGAAACAATCTGTGAAAACATGAACAATAATACGAACAGGCCAGCAATTTTTCCGGAAAACAGCTTTTGTGTCGATTTTAATATTCTAAAAATCATTGTTTTATCTTTTTAGTTTGATAAAGTGATCAGCCACTGGCCCGGCTCATTGATTTCTATTTCGAAAACAACCTCGTAAGTGGCAGTGCGCAGCGAGTTTGGAGTGGAATAGTTGACTTTGCAGGTAAACGGAAAACGTATGTTGTCGAATCCCTGGTCAAGCCCGATGGTAGTGGCGCTTCCACTATTTTCGGCAAACGACAGGCTCGATATTGAACGGTTATTCATACCGTTTTGCATAAACGAAAACATGACCCGATTGCCTGTTCCGACTTTCTGAACGGTGTACCGCTGAACATTTAATTTCTGACTGACAATGTATGGTGGTGGAACGATCTTTTTTACAAACCGATCGTTTTCCCATATCCCCAGATAGGTGGAATCTTTTCCGTGGTATTTAAACGAAAACGTTCCCCGTCCGTTTTTCATTCCTTCGTGGAAATCGCCTTCGTAAATATCGCCATTTGCGTATTTGTATGTACCCGTTCCGTTGGGTAATCCATCTTTAAATTTCCCTTCATATTTGTCGGTGCCTTCAGCAATGCCTTTGCCATTGGCCAGTCCTTTTTTACAGTCACCGGTGTATTTTCCGGCAATTTCGGGTTTCAGTACTTTGCAGGCTTCCTGGGCAAAGGAAAATTGAATGGTTAACGCTAACAGGAAGAGGATTGTGGTGAGTTGTTTTGTTTTCATGGGTAATCGTTTTCAGTTTTTAGTACATTAAAGCTACAAACTATTCCTATATGTTCACCAATGCGAAACACCTTATTTCATAATACTTCTCAACAACATGAAAAATATCCAAACCCAATTTAGCTTGAGGAACCACAGTTATGCTTACTTTTAGTTTCCCAAAACACAAAGCACCGCTGATGATCACAAAATCACCCGGTTTTTATCTGTGTTATCTGTGTTGATTTAGTAAATTATGTCGCAACTCAAAGTATATAAAGCCTCTGCAGGTTCAGGAAAAACGTTCCGGCTGGCCATCGAATATATGAAGCTGGCTCTGACCAGCGAGCCCAACTACAGGCACATTCTGGCTGTAACCTTTACCAACAAGGCTACTGCAGAGATGAAATCGCGCATTATTGGTGAATTGTATCATCTGGCTTCAGGAAAGGCTTCGGTTTATTTGGATGTTTTGACCCGCGAACTGAATTGGCCACCTATGCAGGTACAGCGGCAGTCGCAGTTGGTTTTGAAACGCATATTGCACGATTATTCCCGCTTTTCAATCAGTACCATCGACAGCTTTTTTCAGCGGGTTATTAAGGCATTCAATCGGGAACTAGGCATTAATGCTGCTTACAATGTTGAGCTCGATGAAATGGGTATCCTGGAAGAGGCTGCGGATCGCCTGATTCAGTCGGTTGAGGATGATCCTAAATTGCTGGATTGGCTTAATGCGTTTGCATCTGATAAAATGCGCGATGGCAAAGGCTGGAACTTGAAAAAAGACATTGTGAGGTTAGGCGCCGAAATCTATAACGAGACTTTCAAGTCGCTCAACGAAAACTTGTACGAAAAGCTCAACGACCGGGCATTTCTGAAGGAATACCGCGATAAACTCAGCAAAATTATTTCCCAATACGAAAACAGGCTGAAAACACTGGGGCAGGAGGGACTGAATGTAATGGTAGCAGAAGGGTTGTCTGTTGATGATTTCAAAGGAAAAGGCAGAGGGCCGGCAGCCTATTTTCAGAAATTAAAAGATCAGGAATTTGATCCTTCCAATACGGTTATTCAGGCCGCCAATGACGTTTCTGGTTGGGTTGCCGCTTCGATAAAAGAGCCATTGAAGTCGCAACTGACAGCGGTGGCCGAAAACAAACTGATGCCTAAAGTGCAGGAAGCTGTCCGACTGATTGAAGCCGAAAAACGCAACTATATTACCGCCAAACTCATCGTCAATCAGCTTTATACATTGGGCATTCTGGTCGATTTGCGCCGGTCGGTTAAGGAACTTTGTCGCGAGAAAGGCATCATCCTGATCTCTGATTCGGGCCATTTGCTGAAAGACGTGATTGCCGATTCAGAAACGCCTTTCGTTTATGAAAAAACGGGTTCTGTGTACACGCATTTCATGATCGACGAGTTTCAGGATACTTCGGGTTTGCAGTGGAACAATTTCCGCCCGCTGATCGGAAACTCGCTGGCCGAAGATAACCTTGGGCTTGTGGTTGGCGACGTAAAGCAGGCCATTTATCGCTGGCGTAGCGGCGATTGGCGTTTGCTGGCCGGCAAACTCGATGAAAGTTTTCCCGTTTTTGGCCTTCAAAACGAAGTGCTGAACAGCAACTGGCGCAGCCACGGAAAAATCATTCGTTTCAATAATACTTTGTTCAGACTGGTGCCGCAACTGTTGCAACAACATATTGAAGGAGAACTGGCTGATGCCGGAATTGACGAAAATCCGGTTGGCGTTACCATTCCTGAAGTGTATGCCGACAGTGTTCAGGAGGTTTCGAACAAAGCAGTTGCCGATCTGGGTTATGTGCGGGTCAAATTTCTGGAATCGAAAAAGGAATTGGCCGATGAAAACGAACAGTTGATTTTGTCGGAACTGGTTGATTCAATAAAGTCGCTTCAGGACAAAGGCGTAAAAGCAAGCGAAATAGCCATTCTGGTGAGGGACAAAAAGAACGCCAGGTTGATTGCCGATTTATTTCTGGAGCAAAAAGGCCTTCCTGAAAATCGCAATTATAATTTTGATATTCTTTCCGGCGAATCTTTATACATCAATAATTCGGAAGTCGTCAGTCTGATAATTTCGATTTTGACCAGTTTCCTGAATCCCGATGATCAGGTGGTAAAAACGCAGGTAAATTACCTTTATTACCAGAAAGTTTATCCAAAGCTTAAGGTGCTGGGCAAGGGGCAAAGAGCATGGAGATTTGAGTATGGAGACGGGACCCAGGAAAATGCATATGGTCAATTGACTTTCGATGGGTTGTTTTCAGGACAAAAGTCAGTAGAAGCAACATACGAACCCGGGTTGACTCAGCAGTTCGAAGAAACCGGTAATCCCGAAAATCCTCTTTTGCAGTTTATTGCAGGCAAGGCGTTTCAGGAGTTGGTATCAGGAAAGCCTATTCTTGAAATTATTTACAGCATTTGCGAAAAGCTCGAATTGTTCAGTCTGACCGACGAACTGGCCTATCTGCAGGCTTTTGTTGATCAGATTTCGGTGTTCGAGCGAAATAATGCCTCGGAACTTACCAGTTTCCTGAACTGGTGGGCCGAAAATGGCGATCGCTTTACGATTCCGGTTTCCGAGAGTATCGAGGCAATTAACGTGCTGACAATTCATAAGTCGAAAGGATTGGAATTTACCCATGTTTTCGTGCCATTTTTCGATTGGTCTGTTCATCCGCATTCGTCACCAGAGATGGCCCCATTGTTATGGTGTAAGCCTGATGTAGAGCCATTCAGCGAGATGGAACTAGTTCCGGTGCGCTTCAAGTCGGATGTCGGAAAATCGATTTTCTACCGCGAATATTTTGCCGAGAAGTTTAATACTTACATCGACAACCTGAACCTGATGTACGTGGTTTTTACCCGGGCTAAAGCGGGATTGTATATCTGGGCTACTTTTTCGGGCAAACTGGGTACTGTTGGCGATTTGCTGAAACAGTCAGTTGACAAACAAACAGTATTGGGAACATGCGGATTAAAAGCTGAAGAATCAGTTCAGTTTACTGAAAACTATAATCCGGAAGAATCGCTGATCGAGATTGGTTCATTCTCTGCGATGGAGCAAAAAAGTGCTCATGGAAAAGCGAAAGATGTGCGGCTTTCGACCTTTGAGTTTGCTGACTTCCGGAAATTTCTGAATATCCGAAAAAACGGAGAAGATTTTTTTAGTAGGGAAAGCAAGCGTCAAAGCGGAATAAACAAAGGGAAACTGATACACGAAGTTTTGTCGTTGATTGAAACCACCGGCGATTTGCCTAAAGCAATGAAACGCATTGAAACCGATGGTAAAATTGCTGCCGGTGAAGCCGGGAAAATGCTTACTGAATTAACCGAGTTACTCAGCGGTCAGGAAGTGAAATCGTGGTTCGATGGTACTTACCGGGTGGTTAATGAGCGAAATATACTGACTGGTGTTAATGGCATTAAACGTCCCGACCGAATTATGATTGGAGAAGATAGCGTGGTGGTGGTCGATTATAAATCGGGAGATGTGGAGTCGGACAAGTATAAGTACCAGCTGCGTGCCTATATCCGCGAACTGATTAACTGTGGATTCCGGAATGTTTCTGGATACATTTGGTATACCAAAATGAACAAACGTGTAAAAATATGAGCTTGACTGAAAAGGTTATTTTCTGAAAGCCATGATAGTCGGTTTGCCCGGAAAATAAATTACTTTTGGCTACAACTAAGCCTCAACTAACTAACTAACCTTTTCATGCTGAGATTTTTTCTTTTAATTGGTTTGATCTTTATGGCTCTGCTTAATGTGCAGGCCGACAACTCTCCATCAAAAGATCCGTGTCATTATTCAACCGAAGGAAAAGATTTTTGGCTGGGGTTTATGCAAAACCGAAATACCGGCACTTCGCATTATATCGAAATCACTGTCACTTCAAGGATTAGTGCTGAAATTACTGTTACTTATGGCCCCAACGAAGTTTTGGTGGGTAAATATCAGGTGAGCGCAAATGCTTCACTCCCCATCCCAATCGACTATAATTTGCTGGAATCCAGTGGGTCGGAAACGAATGAGAACAAGGGAATTCATTTGGTTTCTACCAATCCGGTGAATGTTTATGCTTTAAATTACCGGACGCAATCGTCGGATGTGGCAGTTATCTATCCAACCGAATCGCTAGGCATGGAATATTATGCAATGTGTTATAGCCCGCGGTACACCAGCAATAACGAGTCGAACAGTGAGTTTTTGATTGTTGCCACAGAGGATAATACGACCGTTAAAATAACACCAAGCCGCAATACCGATCAGGGAAAACCAGCCAATGCAACATTTAGTGTATCGTTAAATAAAGGTCAGACTTACCAGGTGCAATCGAGCAATACCGATGCTACAGGTAGGGAGGATCTGACCGGCAGTTATGTCGCATCCAATAAGCCCGTCGCCTTTTTTTCAGGATCGAAAGCCACGACTATTCCGTTTTCAGGTTATACCAATTATTCATACGATCACCTGTTTGAGCAAATTCCGCCCACAAGTACATGGGGAAAAGAATTTTATGTGGTGCCATTGAAAATGCGAACCAAGGATACCTATCGCGTTTTGGCAGCCGAAGATGGAACTTTGGTGAAAATTGAAGGAACAAATACATCGCGATTGCTTTCGCGGGGCGAGTTTTTCGAATTCGAGCTGGCTAATAGTCAGGCATGCCGAATTACTGCGACCCGAAAAATATTGCTGGCACAGTATTGCCGCTCTCAGCGGGCCGACGAAACTTCGGGCGTTGGCGACCCATTTATGGTTATTGTCAGTCCGGTGTCGCAGAAAATAAATGATGTAACTTTTGTGGCTTACGAATCAACTAAAGTCAAAAATATCTTTTTCGTAAATGTGATTTGTCTGACATCAGACAAGGACAATATTTCGCTCGACGGGGCACCCGTTGGCAACAATTTTTTCTCATATCCAGGCAGTGTATATTCCTATGCGCAAATTCAGATCAGCAAAGGTCCGCATACTCTCAGGAATTCGAATCCGACGGGAGGTTTCCTCGCTTTTATTTATGGTTTTGGCGACTCAGGCGACACCGAATCGTATGGCTATGGCGTTGGTTTTAACCTGAATATTCAGTTGGATGTTGGCGGAAATGCTACTTCGGACACCCTCGAAATTTGCAAGGGAACAGTAACAAAACTTGATGCTGGTGCCTATTTTGATACTTACAAATGGAGTACAAACGAAACGACGCCATCGATAAATGTTTCGAAGGAAGGCTGGTACTCGGTTACAGCCTCAACAGTGGCCGGATGTATGTTGGAAGATAAAGTCTACCTTAAGGTGAACGATCCGAAAATAGCGTTTGGAAAAGATACCAGCTCGTGTGGGCAGGGAAAAATAGTGCTTGATGCCGGAAAGGGATTTAAAACTTACCGCTGGCAGGATGGCTCCGACAAACAAACTTTTACGGTCGTGAAAACCGGCGATTATTCAGTTGTGGGTACTACAGAGTTTGGTTGTCAGGCGTGCGATACGATTCATGTTGATGTATTTCAGGTTCCGGAGGTAAAAATCGTTGGAGATTCGCTTAACTGCGGAAATTTTACTTCTACACTGAAAGTGAACATTACGAATGTCGATCAAACACTCTGGAATTATTCAGGAGCCGGGAAATGGTCCTGTAGTTCGCCGGATTTGGTGTTCGAAAATGCCCGGCCGGACGAAGTTACTGTGAAGGCCCAAAAACCGGGTTTATATACAGTGAATTATGTTTTGACCACCAAAGATGGCTGCCAGGATTCGGATTCATTCCAGATCGGTTTTTTTGAAACGCCCGAGTCGTCGTTTACCATTGAATCTCCGGAATCGACGGACAAGTGCAGCACCTACGAACGCATTGTGAAATATACCGGCAGGAATGGGGCTTCGGCAAAGTACACCTGGGATTTTGGCGGCTTGATGGTGTTGGGAACCATTGCACCCAATCAGTTCCGGGTTTCAATTGGTGCGAATAATCCCAACCGGACGATCTCGCTGCTTGTTGAGGAAAATGGTTGTTCAAGCGTGGTCACTACCAAATCAATTGGCGTGAAACCAAACTTCGAGTTTGGAGCCGATACGGTTCATGGTTGCGACAAGCAATGTGTGCATTTTTACAGCAAAATGCTGATTGCAGATCAGGTAACCTATTTATGGGATTTTGGCGATGGTTCGGTTTCATCAGAACAAAATCCCTGGCATTGTTATCAGGATACGGGTAAATACGATGTTTCGCTGATGGTAACCAATGCCGTCGATGGTTGCCGGAATGGCTGGGTCGAAGAGGAGATGATCAGAATTTATCCAACTCCGAAGCCTGTAATTTCAGCTAATCCGGAGTTTTGCTACGACGATACGGTCAGTTTCGAGTACCTTAATGTAAAAGACTATTCACATTGTAAGTGGTTTGCCAAAGGAAATCAGTTACTTTCTTCGGAAAATACGACAGCCAAGTACTTTCTGAAAGATGAAATTTCAGAGGTCGGTTTTGTGGTGGAAGAAAACCAATGCAGCAGTGATACCTTGAAAATTCGGGTAAAGCGAAAGCCTAACTTTGATTTTACCATAGACGAAGCTGAGGTGTGTCAACCGTTCCCGGTTATGCTGAAAGCTATCCCGAAAGATCCGGATTTACAGTTCCGCTGGAGTGTCGATTCATTGTACCAAATTCCTGGCGACTCGCTTGGGCATCTTTTCCAGAAAGCCGGTTTTTACGAGGTTTCACTTGAGGCTTTCTCAAACCTGACCGGTTGCTCCAATATACTTGTTAAACCACAGTTTGTTCATGTTTACCCATTGCCCGATGTGACTTATTCGCAGAATTACAATGTGGCGACAATGGACCATCCGGAAATAACCTTTTCGAACCAGACAACCGGCGCAGTAAGCTATTTATGGGATTTTGGCGACGGAAAAACCAGCAAAGAACAAAGCCCAAAGCACAAGTACTCGGCAATTGGTGAGTACAGAGTGCTGATGGAAGCCGTTTCTGATTTTGGTTGTACCGATACCATTGGCTCTTCAGTGAAAATTGTTCCATATTCGTTTTATATGGCCAATGCTTTCCGGCCCGACAGCGAAATTCCGGAGAACCGAGTTTTTATCCCGATTCCTGAGGGTATCAATCCTGCGAAGTACAAATTTGTTGTGTACAATAGGGTGGGGTCAGCCATTTTCGAATCAGAAGATTCGGCTGAAGGATGGAATGGAAATTTATCAAACGGAACGAAAGCTGAAGCTGGTGTTTATGTGTGGATTGTGAAATATGAGGACATACAGGGATTTGATCATCAACAAAAGGGAACTGTGATGTTGTTACGGTAAGGATTGATCGATCCTCCGTCAGTGTAAATCCCATTCTCCGGGTATTTCATAAAACGGGAAAATGCTTTTCTGTCCAGGATCTTTCAGCAGGAATGAGACTGAAACTTCTATTGATCCGTGTGACCGCAATCCAACGCCTTTAAAGTTTACATCATAGGTGATGGCTGTTTTTAGCTGTTTCCCCATAAACCCACCCATAACGATCATATCTGAACTTTTCTGGGTGGTCAGTCGGTTCCATAAACCTACAGAAAAGCCTTTCCGGTTTGCATAAACGCCGTAAGTAATATTGTGCTCATTACCCTGCGACTGGACAATAAAGTTAGGATTGAAAGTGCAAAGCTTCCTCCAGTGTCCCCGTTCGTAGTAAGGAACGTTTACCTCGAAATGAGCAGTGAATTTTCGGGGAAGCCTGTTTGAATAGGCAGAATAAATTGACTGATCAGGTTCTGACAAATGATCGGCAGAAATTCCGAAGAAATATTTACTGTTGAAAAGCAAAATTCCGGCTCCAAAATCGGGGAAAAAGCGGTTGTTGTTGTCGGGTAAGAGTTCTGCCGATGGCTGGTGCTGTTCGTATATCGGATCGAGTCCGTCAGGAAAGACCAATCGGCCTGAATTCAATGAGTTAAGCTGACCTCCGGCTGAAATACTCCCATACATGTTCCATTCCTTACTCAGCCTTATTTCTTTTGAATAAATAAACTTAAAACTTGTTTCGGTGTAAAGTCCGTCGCCTTGTACATCGTTGTACAAAAGTGCTCCAATTCCGCTGGTTATTCGCGGCAGGTAAGTGTCGAACGATGCAAAATAGGTAGTGTAAGCGCTGCCCATGCCCGGCCACTGGTTTCGGTACTGAACACCCGCGCGCGGCACTTTCATTGTACCGGCATACGATGGATTCATGTAAACAGGGTTCATGAAGAACTGTGAAAAAAACGGATCCTGTGCCTTTAGCAAGATAGGACATCCGGTAATCAGGAGGAAAATAAAACAATATTGTTTGAAGGTCTGGAGAGATAGGTGCATTTTAGGTTTATAGGATCATTGGCTTGTCAAAAGTATAAAATAATCGGTCATTCGTTTACCGTGAAACCCATCGATTCAACCGATAAGGCGGTTTTGTATAATTAATCCGTATAAGTGATGCTTTGCCCTAAAAATAAAATCATCGAATAGATTAGCAATTAATAAAAACTGCCGCTGTCCTTATTTTTTTGATCAATCCCTTGAAAAAAGTTTATTTTTGCACAAAAAATTAAAACATATGATACAACGAATTCAATCGGTTTACCTTTTAATTTCTACTATTTTAATTGGTCTTTTGTTTTTATCGCCTTTTGCCGAAATAGCAAAGGATGGCGCTATATATCTTTTCAATTTTAAAGGTGTACTGCTCGACGGAGCTGTGAAAACCAATGGATTGGTTATTCCTGTATTGCTTGTTATGATTATTGTCCTAAATGTTTTGGCTATTTTTAGCTACAACAATCGTGGTAAACAGGTAAAACTAGTTTGGGGAGTTATACTAATGCTGGTGGTTTTGCTGGTTGCATTTGTTTATTTCACTTACCTAGCCTACAGTGGAGCACAGATTGGTTTTAAACTTGGTGCCGTTCTGCCTTTAATCGCTATTGTTCTTGATTATCTTGCTATTCGATCCATTAACAAAGATGAGGCTCTGATTCGTTCTATTGATCGGATTCGGTAAAATACTTTCAATAAAGTCATAATTGCAATGTCATAAAAAGGGAAAGACCATTCAAATAAATGGTCTTTCCTTTTTTTATGAACTACTGAAAATTGGAGATTTTAAAGGTCCATGCCACTGTTGAAGGTAATTCGCTGTATTTGATAGAGGTAGTGTTGATTATCAACTTCCCATCTGTATATTTCCAGGGCAACTTCTTATCTGTTCCCAATAACGTAATTGTTGAATTGTTTGAAGGTTTTGGCATTTCAAGTACTACCTGATCGTTAGGCCATTCGAAGCTGATTGCATACAGGTTATTTTTATTTTGTGTATAGCAAAGGTATGTTTGCATGGAACGATAAGATGCTTTTAATCCTTTCATAGACTGCTTTTTATCCTGAAAGAAATACTTGTCGTTTATTATTTGCTTTTCCGAATTATTTGTTGACCAGAACAACTGGATATGAGCATTTTGAATTTTTTCCTGGTAATTTATCCGGATGGGATAAGCTTTATTGGCAGTTAAAGTAATTCTTCCATTGGTTGTTTTACCTGTTTGAGCACCCATCACTTCGCTGTTTTTATTGGCTGAGGTGTAGTTTTGATCGATAACCAGTTCATTATTAATCCAGACCTGGGCGCCATCGTCAGCTTTTAACTCGAAAAGGAATACTCCGCTTTGGTCAGGAACCAAAAATCCGTTCCATTCAGCAGTAAAATCATCTTCTTTAATTCCCTTTTCAGGAGAGTTTCTCACCCAATCGAAATCAATCTTTGAATCGCCCCGGGAAATAGAAACTGGCTTTTCTTCTTCTGATTTTATGTAGGCTTTAGAACCATAAATCGCCTCTCCGTTTATTTTAAGCCATTGTCCGAGTTGTAACAATCTTTCCTGCTGGAGTAACGGTATTTGTCCGTCGGCACCAGGTCCAACATTTAAAATCATTCCGCCTCCGTTGGCAACCGCTTTTACAAAGAACTGAATCAATTCTTTTTGCGACATGTAAGCATCCAGACTTTCGTTGCGGTTTAAGCCAAACGATCGTCCAAGCCCGCGCACTTCGGCCCAGGGCCTTTGCTTCTCTTTAATTCCTGAACTGTATTCAGGAGTAAGGAAACCTCCCTTACTGCCTGCGCCCCAACGATCGTTGACAATTGCATCGCTACCAATAAGCTGATAATACCAGGAGATTAGTTCGGCTGCATGCCATTGTTTGGCAGAGTTGTTCCATTCTCCATCAGTAAAAATAAGCGATGGCCGGTAAGTGGAAACCAATTCTTTAAACTGCGGAATCATGTAATTGTCAACATAGGTACTGATACTGTCGTCGGGATCGGTGTACCAGCGGTGGAGCGGATTGTTCCATTCCGGAAGGGAGTAATACAATCCCATTTTCAATCCCGATTTATTTACAGCTTGTGTTAATTCTCCAACTAAGTCGCGCTTAGGACCGATGTCCACGCTATTCCAATTGCGGCTGAATTTGCTTGGCCACAAGCAATATCCATCGTGATGTTTCGATACCATTACTACGTATCTGGCGCCTGCTTTTTTAAATAAATCGGCCCATTCGTCAGGATTGAATAATTCGGCTTTGAATAAAGGGGCAAAATCATTGTATGAAAATGAATTTCCGTAGTACTTTTTCATAAAACTGGTTCGTAACGAATCGCCTACCTGGAGGCCGCGGAGATACCACTCTCCATATGATTCTTTTCCTCCGAACGATGGCACCGAGTAAACACCCCAGTGAATAAAAATTCCAAGTTTGGCGTCAGTGAACCATTGAGGATATGGTCTTTTTTCAATGGTATTCCACAGCTCGTCTTCATTCGTGGTTTGCGACTTTGCTGAAAATGAAAGTAAATACAGTACTGATACTATGGCAATAGCTATAATCTTCATTCTTTACGGGTTTTATGTTGGCATAAGTTTATCGGGCTCAAAGATTGCATTTTAAATAAAGCTATTCTTTGAGAATCATCAGTAAATCCCTCCGATGGCGGATTCTTTTTAGTCGCTTTTGCGGATTGCTGCTAAAAGTTTTGTGAGATTCTTACTTTTTTCGGTTCGACGAATCTCTGATAATGAGTTCTGTGGGTAATGTTATTGTTTGGTATGTTCGGTCTTTATTTTCAATCTTGCTAATAATCAGTTCTGCAGCCTTTTGTCCCATAGCAAATCCTGGTTGAAGAATAGTGGAAATAGCAGGCGAAACAACCTTTGAAAAAGGTTCGTTACTAAAGCCCACAATCCCAAAATCTTCCGGAATCCGGATTCCTTTATCGCGCAGGTAGATCATCACACTAAGCGCAGTTGTGTCGTTTCCACAGAAAATAGCATCCGGAGGATTAGGCAAAGCCATCAGCTTCTCGATAGCCGGAACGCCGTCGTCACTGGTCAGGGTGCTTACGTTTACAAGCGATTCGTCGAATGCGATATTATTTTTACGTAGTGCTTCGATGTAGCCGTTTTTGCGGTCAAAATAAGTTGTCAGGTTTTGAGGTCCGGCTAAATGCGCAATTCTTTTGTAGCCCTGATCAATCAAATGTTGAGTTACCCGAAAAGCTCCGTCAAAATCATCGACAACAATTTTATCGGTATCAATTTCAGGAACAGCCCGGTCGAAGAACACTAAAGGAATTTGCTTTTTCCTGAACAGTTTGAGGTGGTCGAAATTGCTGGTTTGCATGGCAATAGAGATAATCAATCCGTCAACCCGGTTCGAAAACATAGATTGAACGATGCTGATTTCCTTGGCAGCAAGGTCGTTTGACTGGGAAATAACTACATTATATCCGGCTTTGAAGGCAATATCTTCCACACCACTGATGACTGATGAAAAGAAATGACGGTTAATTAACGGAACCACAATCCCGATGGTATTTGATTTTTTATTCCGAAGATTGGAGGCCAGGGTATTCGGTCTGTATCCTAACCGATCAGCAACAGCTTTAATTTTCTCTTTGGTTTTCAGACTGATGCGAGGGTTGTTGTTTAATGCCCGTGATACAGTTGAGGCTGAAATTTCGAGTTCGCGGGCTATGTCGTGGATAGTTGGTTCGGTATTCTTATTTCTATTCATAATCAAATGGTAATTGATACAAATATGCTAATTATTTCTTTTCGATGGTTCAATTGAAAAATAAAAATGCAATCGATTGCGCATTTGTAAATAACTTCTATCTTTGTCTGAAAAATTAGTCCGTTTTCAACGAGGCTAGATTGTTTTTCGTTATCTCTTTAAAATACATAACCAAATAAAATTAGTATCATGTCAATCATTTTTGAAGAAAGATTTGCTGCTCATTACAACGATGTTAAAAAGTACGATACCGCTCAGTTGCGCGAGCATTTTCTGATCGAAAAAGTAATGGAGGCAGACAAAATTCGCCTGGTTTATTCTCATTACGATCGTTACATAACTGGCGGTGCTGTTCCGGTAAAAGGAGCATTGGAACTCACTGCAATTGATCCGATGAAAGCTTCATATTTCTGTGAACGCCGTGAGCTGGGTATTATTAATGTTGGAGCCAAAGGAGTTGTAACTGTTGATGGAACCGACTACACTGTTGATTTCAAAGAAGCATTATACATTGGGAAAGGTGCTAAACAGATTATTTTTAAATCGGAAAGTGCAAGCGAACCGGCACGTTTCTATCTGAATTCAACGCCAGCACACAAAGAATTACCTATCCGTCATATTACCCTGAAGGATGCCAATGTTTTACAGATGGGTTCGCAGCAAACTTCGAATGAGCGCCAGATTAATCAACTATTGATTAATAAAGTAGTTGAAACCTGCCAGCTTCAGATGG
>JAJZSZ010000451.1 GCA_021849365.1 Bacteroidota bacterium
GATCTATCGTTCAATTGGTGAAAGAGCTAAAAGCTGCCGGTTGTCGGATTGATGCCGTAGGTTCACAGGCGCACATGCATATGAATTCGCCTACACTCGAAGCCACAGAAGCTAGTCTGAAAAAATTGAAAGATGCCGGTGTGCACATTCTCATTACCGAATGGGACATTTCCATTCTGCCAAGTCCTTACGACGGAGCAAACATTGCTGCAAATTTTAAGTACTCTGCTGAAATGGATCCGTATCGCGACGTGGTACCCGACGATGTTCAGCAGAAATGGAACAAGCGCATGCTGGATATGTTTGCCCTTTTCCTGAAATACAACGACGTGATTGATCGCGTTACCGTTTGGGGATTGACCGACAATACTACCTGGCTGAATAATTTCCCGATCAGGGGCAGAAAGGATTATCCGATGCTTTTCGACCGTAATAACCAGCGCAAACCGGTAGTTGAGGAGATGATCAAACTGGCTGAAAAACAGAAATAATTGGCGATTAGACCATTGTCCATTTCTGGAAGGAAATAGTCAATGGTAAATCGTAAAATAGTAAATATTAATCCTATGAAACAACCAAGATATTTAGTAGAAAATGATTTTATGGCCGATCCTGCCGTTCATGTTTTCGAAGGAAAATTGTATATCTATCCGTCGCATGACCGCGAATCAGGCATTCCGGAGAATGACAATGGCGACCATTTTGACATGAATGATTACCATGTTTTTTCTACTTCGGACATTGAAAATGAGCCGTTGACTGATCACGGCGTGGTGCTGAAGGTAAGCGACATTCCGTGGGCTGGTCGCCAGCTGTGGGATTGCGATGTAGCTTGTAAAAACGGCAAGTATTACATGTATTATCCGCTGAAAGATAAAACCGATATTTTCCGCATTGGTGTGGCCATTGCCGACAATCCGGCAGGGCCATTTATTCCTCAGCCCGACCCAATTCGCGGAAGTTACAGCATCGACCCGGCAGTTTTTGAAGATACTGATGGAACGCATTACATGTATTTTGGTGGTTTGTGGGGCGGACAGTTGCAACGCTACAAAGACAATAAAGCACTGGAATGTGCTTATTTGCCTTCAGGAGACGAGTTGGCTCTGCCTTCACGGGTGGTTCGTTTGTCGAATGACATGCTGGGTTTTGCTGAAGAACCCCGTCCGGTAGTTGTATTGAATCAGGATGGAACGCCGATGAAAGCCAGTCAGGAAAACCGCTTCTTCGAAGCTTCTTGGATGCACATGTACAAAGGCAAGTACTATTTCTCCTATTCAACCGGCGACACCCATTTGTTGTGCTACGCCATTGGTGATAATCCTTACGGACCATTCACCTACCAGGGCGTAATTTTGACTCCGGTTGTTGGATGGACTACTCACCATGCTATCGCCGAATTCAAAGGCAAATGTTACCTGTTTCACCACGACAGTGTGCCTTCAGGAGGCAGAACCTGGCTGCGTAGCCTGAAAGTTGTAGAACTGGAATACAACGAAGATGGAACCATAAAAACCATTGATGGTGGCGGTGGAAATATTTAAGATTGACACAAAATCCTTTAATTGAAAGGAAGATGTTAGTGGATTTGTAAACCACTCTGACCTGATCGAAAAAATGCCACTATTGGGTGGTGAGTAAATCAAAAAGCTCTGTAATCACCATGATTGCAGAGCTTTTTATTTAAAGGAAAATTCAAATAAACTTATTTTCGTTCGCTTTCCACGGTATAAACAAAGCTGTCGCCCCGGTAATAACCAAAATTAAATTCAATCGGTCTTTTGTTCTCATCGTAAACGTATCTTTTCCTGAAAAGAACAGGTTCATCGCTGTTAATTTCAAGCTTCTGGCATAAAAATGGGGTTGCTTTTATCGCTGAGATTTCTTCGTACGAAAGAGTTGCCTTAACATGGTATTTTTCTTCAAGAATTTCATACAGCGGGTGGCTGAAATCATCATTGCCGGTGATACCAATTTCGGGATTGAACCAGGAAATAAAATACACAAACGGGAAATTTTCCTTTCCACGCAGTCTTTCGAGAGTTAATACCCGAGTATCAGGCTTTATCCCAAAAAAAGATGCGACATCCGGACTAGGTATCTGCCAGCCCACATGAAGTTCAAAATTACAGACAGCGATTCCCAAGGCTTTCATTTCCTGCGAAAAACTCAGCCAGTTTTTGGCTCTTCCCGAAATACCTTTTGTAGCCACCTTAGTTCCGTAGCCTTTTCTCCGGATCAACAAGCCTTCGTTTACCAGTTTGTTAATGGAATGCCGCAGTGTATTGCGCGAAATTCCAAGCTGCTGTGATAAATCAACCTCGCTGGGCAACAGTTTCCCGTTTTGGTACTCTTCTCTCGAAATTAATTCCCTGATCAGCTTTTCTGCCTGCGAATGCAATGGGGTTGAACTGCTGTGATCGATTTTCAGATTCATGTTTTTAACTCGGGTTAAGCACACAAATATAACAAGCTTAACCGTTTAAATCACGAAATGTATGCACATATTTAAGATGGATGGAATCAGGTTGATTATTATAGCTTATTTTCAGTGCTTTAATGCTATAGATTAATTAAGTCCTGAAAATATTTTTGAAGAGGATTGATGATATTTGAAAAATGAATATGTTTGCACATAAATTAAAATGTATGAACAAATTTTGAATCTAAAGAAAAGGTGTCATACTGATTTCCGTTCATAACCTACGAAATATAAACCTGAAGAGAACAATATGCCTAAACCAACTAAACTTCTGATTCTATTATTACTGTTTAACCATGTTTTGCAGGCTTCAACCATCTGGCAAATTGGTAGAAACGACAATTCTTCAGCCGATCTCGCATTGGGTCCGGCCGACTACAAAAAATTTCTCAGTAAAGATTTTGGTTATGAGGACCGTTATTTCCTGATTGGCCGTTCGGTCGATACGCAGGATTTCCCTTATGTATTGCCCGGACCCGACGACACCTGGGGCGGAACCTGGGGAACTTCAGGTTGGAGAACACACGAGGTAAATATTCTGTTCGGTATTAAAAATATGCCGGCCGATGGAAACTGGAAATTGGTAGTCGATTTGTTCGATTCGCACCCAAAGAAATCGTTGTTAAAGGTGAGTATGAATGAGCAGCACAGCAAATTCTTGCTGAAAGGTGCAAGTGATGGTTCGCTTATCGGAGATGCTTCGGGTACTGAGCGGCTATTGGAAATACCGATCGATAAAAATGTCATCAAAAAAGGCGGAAATTGCGTGACCATAACTGTTCTCGAAGGTTCATGGGTGGTGTTCGACCAGGTGCGTCTGGACGGGCCGGATGGTGTTGAGCTTACCGGCAACGATCAGGTTTTTATTCGGTCAGTTAAATCTGCCTGGTACGAACTTCTGGCAGGTAAAAAGAAGATTCATCCGTTGCTTGTCGATGTGGAGCATCTTTCAGGAAAACCTGAACTGGAAGTGATTCTGGACGGAAATTCAATCTATAAAACTCAATTGGATACAGCCCGCTATCAGCTGGAAGTGCC